>JAEZIE010000260.1 GCA_023416175.1 Bacillota bacterium | reverse complement strand
GAACGATGGCAGGATCGATGTCGCCGCAGCGGGTGCCCATGGGAACGCCTTCAAGCGGCGTGAAGCCCATGGAGGTGTCCACACTCTTACCGCCTTTTACAGCCGCGATGCTCGAACCATTGCCCAGATGGCAGGTAATGATCTTGGTTTCCTCAATAGGTTTTCCCAGTTTTTGAGCCGCAAGCTGAGATACATATTTATGGGAGGTGCCGTGGAAGCCGTAGCGGCGGATCTTCATATCCTGATAGGCTTCATAGGGCAGGCCATAGAGATACGCCTTTTCGGGCATGGTCTGGTGGAAGGAGGTATCAAACACGCCGACCATCGGGGTATCCTTCATGAGCGCCTTGCAGGCTCTGATGCCCATGAGGTTCGCCGGGTTGTGGAGAGGCGCAAGCTCGGTCAGCTCTTCGAGCACACTGAGCATTTCATCGGTAATTAACGCGGGCTTGGTGAATTTTTCGCCGCCGTGTACCAACCGGTGTCCAACCGCCGAAATTTCCTTAGTGCTCTTGAGTACGCCGATCTTTTCGTCAATAATCGCGTCCATCACCATCTGCATGGCGTCGGTGTGGTCCTTCATATCCTTCTTGATGATGTGCGGCTCGCCGCCGGTCGGCTTGTAGGTCAGCTTGGACTCCGGCATGCCAATGCGCTCACAGATTCCTTTGGCGATGACGCTCTCATTGACAACGTTGATCAATTGGTACTTTAAAGAACTACTGCCTGCGTTGATAACCAGAATATTCATATAATCCTCCTTAAAAATCCTGCGCCTGAACAGCCGTGATTGCAACAACGTTTACGATATCATCCACGCTACAGCCGCGGGAAAGATCGTTGATGGGACGCGCAAAGCCCTGGCAGACAGGGCCGATGGCTTCCGCACCCGCAAGGCGCTGCACCAGCTTGTACCCAATGTTACCCGCCTGTAAATCCGGGAATACAAGCACGTTCGCTTTCCCGGCAACAGGGCTTCCGGGAGACTTCAGCTGCCCTACCTTTTCCACCAGCGCAGCATCCGCCTGAAGTTCGCCGTCTACATTAAGTTCGGGCGCAAGCTCGCGCACCAGACGGGTGGCTTCTGCCACCTTATCCACCAGCTCATGCTTTGCACTTCCTTTGGTGGAGAAAGAAAGCATGGCGACACGGGGCTCCATGGAGCAGAGCGCTTTACCGGTTGCGGCGGAGGAAATAGCGATGGCCGCAAGCTGTTCCGCCGTTGGGTTGGGGTTGACTGCGCAATCTGCAAATATTAAAATACCGTTATCACCGTAGGATTTATCTGGAACTTCCATGATGAAGCAGCTGGAAACAACAGAAATGCCTTTTGCCATTTTGACGATTTGAAGCCCGGGCCGCAACGTATCCCCTGTTGTGCAAAGTGCTCCGGCTACCATGCCGTCCGCCTTCGCTTCTTTTACCATCATGGCCGCGAAGAACATGGTATCCCGCATGGTGCGTTCCGCCTGTTCGTGGGTGACACCTTTGGCTTTGCGCAGTTCGTAAAATTTTTCGATATAATTCGGGAGATCCGGCGAGGTTTCAGGGTCCAGCAAGTTTACGCCATCAAGAGATACCTGAAGCTTGTCCGCCGCAGCGCGGATATCTTTTTCCCGTCCGAGCAGCGTGACGTCGGCAATGCCCTCCCGCACGATAATGGCGGACGCCTGTATGGTACGTTCCTCCGTTCCTTCAGGCAGCACGATGTGCTTTTTGGCGCTCTTGGCCTTTGCCTTGATCCCATCCATCAGTGACATTTTTTAACTTTGCTCCTTCCATAAGCTGGGTTGTTTTTTCCATGCCGCAACAGCGAAAAAGGGCAACGCCGTTACGTTCATGCCCTGCAAATTATATCATACAATTCGCCTGTTCGGTACAAGAATCCAATAATTTTTCGACCGAAACGCATGAATTTGATAAGTGTAAACAATAAATATGTTAAAATGTATAAAATAAATGAAAGGAAATATCCGAATGCGCGTCGCAGGCATCATAGCAGAATACAATCCTCTGCACAACGGACATGTCTACCACATTGAGCGTACACGCGAGGTTACAAAGTGCGATTATATCATTGTGGTGATGAGCGGCGATTATGTGCAGCGCGGAGAACCCGCCATTGTGGATAAATACACGCGCGCCCAGTGGGCTCTGCTGGCGGGCGCAGACCTGGTGCTCGAACTCCCCACTGTTTGCGCTGTATCGAGCGCCGAGCGGTTCGCTGCAGGAGGCGTCCGGGTGCTTGCGGGTACCGGAGTACTTGATTATCTGTGCTTTGGCAGTGAAACGCCGGATACCGGGGAACTCATAAAAGCTGCGGAAGCCCTCAAAAATGAACCGCCCGCATTCCGCGAGGCGCTAAAAGAACAGCTGTCTTTGGGTAAATCCTACCCCCGAGCACGCTATGACGCTTTGGAGGCCTGCGGTGCACCAAAAGCGCTCTTAAAAGCGCTCTCCACTCCCAACAGTATATTGGGTATGGAATATGTCCGGTTTTTACAACAGTATGCGCCGCAGGCTCAGCCAGTCGCCATACACCGCATCGGCGCAGGCTACAATGACACGGCGCTTTCCGGCACGTTTTCCAGCGCCACTGCCATACGCGAGGCGCTCTGCGCCTGTAACGACAGCGCCTATGAAGGTATGCCAATGTATGTGGGCGGCTATTTTAAGCTGGGCAACATCCGCTGTGTCAATCTTCTGGACGCAGAGCCGCTGATGCTCTACGCACTTCGCATGATGAGCGCTGAGGACATGAAAAGCCTTCCCGACGTGCAGGAAGGTTTTGAAAACGTATTGTACCGCGCCTCACGAGAGGCAAAATCCACCGCCGAACTCTTAACGCTGCTCAAAAGCAAACGCTATACGCTTGCCCGGTGCAAGCGCATCTGCGCCTGCGCGATGTTGGGTATAAAAAAACCGATTGCCCATAGCGTATTCGAGGAAGACGCGCTCTATCTCCGGGTGCTGGGCTTTAAACGCACCGCACGAAGCCTGATCTCAGCCATCGGGCACAAGCGTACGATGCCGCTCATTATGCGGCGGGCGGATACCGTTTCCCTGCCCCCGTCCGCACAGGCGATATTTGAAGCCGACATCCGCGCACACGACTTATACGCACTGCTTGCGAAACAGGAGACGCCGCAGCGGGACTTTACCGTTCCGCCCATTGTAATATAGGCGGCTATCTGCGTTTTTTAGTGCGGAGCGGAATTTCGTGCCGCTCCAGTATTTCGAGTATGCGCGGCATGGCTTCTTCCGCCACGCGCCGCCCTTCCTCAATTCCTTCGCGTGTATTCTTGTTGGAGAACCCCTTCATGATATCCAGCACCTGAGGGCAAAGTATAATGTCAGCACATTCTTGACGCATACGGGTGATGTACCACATCATGATTTCACGGGACCGGTCAAACAGCGCCCGCGCGGTAGGTACCTCATTGCGGCGCACCTCCCCCCGGTAGCCAACGTCTACGCCAATAATCACATCTGCGCCCGCTTCCTTAAGCGGGATGCAGGGTACGCGCTCCAGTACGCCTCCGTCAACCAATAGCCTTCCATCCATCCGAACAGGGGTAAATATACCGGGAATAGCCATGCTTGCGCGTACGCATTCATGCAGCTTCTTATCCGTATTCTGGAACGCTAAAAGCTCGCCTGTTTCCACATCCACCGCCATACAAATAAACGGAATATTCGTCTGCAGAAATGTCTTGTCATGTGTGAATATCCGCACCATCTCCTCCATGCGGTTCCCTTTGACAAGGCCGCCTTTTCCATTGCGCGGCACCGTCATATCCATGAAGTCGCGGCTGTTGATGGCTTCAAAATATTTGCCCAATAGGGAAAGATCCGTCCCAACGCAATAGATTGCGCCAACAATCGCGCCTGCGCTTGAGCCCGCCACCATATCAATGGGAACCCCGTTTTCCTCTAAAACCTGTATGACGCCGATATGTGCGACCCCTTTGACGCTGCCCGAGCCAAGCGCCAGCCCTACCTTTTTCGTCATGCATTCGCTCCTTCCCACATAAGGATGTTAAGGAATCCTTCCCCGGTTTGCGTTTCCTTTATCAGCGCAGGAGGTGCCTATGAAACGCTCCGTTGCATTTGTAGCGTTTGCATTCTGCATCCTGCTCGTTATATTCTCCCAACCGGCCATGGCCGCCGCACAGGAGGGATTACAGCTGTGGTGGGATATTCTGCTGCCCACATTATTTCCATTCTTTGCAAGCGCTACCCTCATAGAACGGACCGGAGCCATGCAACTGCTTGCAAATCTGTTCTATCCGCTTTCAAAAAGGCTGCGGGTTTCACACTATGTCTTTCCCCTTATCCTTTTAGGCGGCATTTCCGGGTACCCCTCCGGCCCGCGTTTGAGCGGCCTGCTGCTTGCTTCCGGAGCCATTTCAGATGAGGAGGCGGAGCGGCTGGGCACCGTATGTACTTTGTGTAGCCCCATGTTCATCATGGGCGCGATGGCGGCCGGCATGTTTCAAGATACAGGTCTATTCTGGACGCTTGCAATCTCCTATTACGGCAGCGCGCTGCTGCTTGGCGTTATTCTGCGCTTTGTAAAGCCCGTTCGCCCGTCCCTGCCTGGTCGGGCAAAGCTTATGCCTCCCGACCCATTTTATAAGGCGCTGCCCCGCGCGGTGGGCGACGGCATGGTGGATACGCTCAAGGTTGGCGGCAGCGTTATATTCTTTCTGGTGCTTGCCGAGGTACTCACCCAATTAAAGGTGCTGGATGTCTTAAGCCTGCCAATCGACGCTTTGTTTTTAAAAGTCCCCGGCGACTCCCCTGCTAAGGGAGTTCTGCTGGGTCTGTTGGAGATGACGGGAGGATGCAGCCGTATCGCAAAAGCTGGGCTGCCCCTCTTATATTCCGTGCCGCTTTGTTCGTTTCTGACAGGCTTCGGGGGATTGAGTGTCATGGTGCAGGCCATGGCGTTCGTTCCGTTCCGCAAGCCGCTTCGGTACCTTTTTTATAGATTCCTGCACGGCGTTTTTTCGGGCCTTATCGCCTATACTGTCCTCTCCCTTTTACCTTCTGCTACGGAAACGCTTGCACCTTTCCTGCCGCCATATTACGTAGTCAACGCGTTCACGGGGCTTGCACTGCTGTTTGCCTGCGCGCTTGGTCTCGCCACGGCGCTATTATTAGCCCTGGTGTTCGGAAAAAAAGAAAGGCGCTCCACTTCATAAAGCAAGCCGCCTTTTTGTCCTGACGCAACACGCAAGAAGCGCTGCTTAGTCCATAGTATAGCATCATATCGTGACGGAGTGTCAGGAATTTGCAGTTTGTTCCAGTTTTTTTACCATCGCTTCATCGGGCGTGACATACAGCGTACGGTTGGTGGTATAAATCACCATGCCGGGCTTTGCGCCCGCTGGCTTTTTCACAAATTTTCGGGGGCAGTAGTCCACCGGAACCGAGGCGGAAGCGCGTGCCTTGCTGTAATACGCCGCAAACATGGCAGCCTCTTTGAGCGTAGTTTCGGGAACTTGCCCCTCGCTTCTGACGATGACATGGGAGCCGGGTATGTTCTTTGTGTGCATCCACAGATCATCGCTGCGGGCAACATGCAGAGTAAGCGTATCATTTTGCTGGTTGTTGCGCCCGATCAGGATTTCTATTCCGTCGGAGGAGAACACAGACATGGGCTTGGACGGGGCATGTTTAGGTATCTTTACCCGGCTGTTTTCGGGCTTACTATATCCTTCGCGCACCAGCTCTTCCCGAATTTCAATTAGCTCTACGTCGGTCACGCATTTATTTAGGTTATCAAGCTGCCCTTCCAAATACGCGGTTTCTTCCTGCGTCTTTTTCAGTTGTTCAGCAGCCAAGGATTTGGCCGCCTTGCCTTTTTGATAGCGCTTGAAATACCGCTGCGCGTTCTCCTGCGGGGAGAGCTTTTCATCAAGCTCCACCACGGTTTCCTGCGGCGGGTCAAGGTAGTAATTGATCAGTTTCGCCCGCTGCATGCCACGCTTTAGCTGGTGCGCGTGGGCAAGCAACAACTCCCCATTGAGACGTAGCGCCTCAAGATCCTCATTCTGGTTGAGAGCGGTTTCAAACACCGCCTGCTTTTTATAATTGCGCTCCAGATGGTTCTGCAACGTCCGTTGCAGGGACGCGCTGCGGCGTCGGAACCGTTCCAACAAGTCCCTCTGCGCATAATAGCTATCCAATGCAGCGCCCATGGTTGGATACGACATTAGGCGATCCTGCGCATAGGAAGGCTCAAACGCGTAAAACGCCACCGGGTCTTTATATTCATTGGAAACGAGCACGGGCCGGAACTCATCCGCCGCAAACGATTGGTACAGCCGATATAAGAACCGCGCAAACGACTTCAGGTCGGTATCCGAAAGTTTTTCCACATGCAGCTCTGATTCACCGGACCATTTAGCCGCCATCTGGCGCGCGCAATCCGGTGAAAGCCCGGAAAAGCGGGCAGAAAGCAGCTTATGGGCGCTGCCGCGCGCGGAAAGAGCACTGTAAAAGTCCTCTTCCGTTGCTTCCAGCGGGTTGAGCTTGTCCTGCGCCGGAGGCGGCGTATAGATGACGCCCGGCAGCAGGATGCGAACGCTGGACATGCCCGCACTTACATGGCGAACACAATCCAATATCTGGCCGTTCTGATTGAGGAAACAGATGTTGGAATACTTCCCCATCAGCTCCACAACCAGCTGCAGCGTCACGGTATCCCCCAGCTCGTCCCGCGCTTCAAAGGAAAATATCAGCACGCGGTCGAGGTGAGGCTGAACGATAGATAACAACCGTCCGCCGGTCAGGCGTTTTCTAAGCAGCATGCAAAACGTGGGCGGTTCGGGCGGATTTGCATAGGTCAATTCCGTCAGCTGCACCCGCCCGTTTTCAGGATGCGCACAAAGGAGCAGCCGAAAATTGCTGCCCCCCGCCCGTATGGTGAGAATTATGGTATCGCGTTCCGGCTGTTGGATTTTATCCACTTTGCCGCCGAGAAGCTGTTGCAGCTCATGCTTTACGGCCAAAAGGGAAAGACCGTCCATTCTTATCCTCCAAGTTTCTTGTCTCCCGCCTGTTTATCCAGGCGCTCCAATAACATTTGATATCCGCCGGAGCCATAGGTGAGAGAACGATTCACACGGCTGATGGTCGCGGTGGAGGCGCCAAGCCGCTGTGCAATTTCCTGATAGGTGATGCCACTTCTTAAAAGCTTTGCTACCTCCAGACGCTGGGCAATCGCCTGGATTTCAGATATGGTGCAGATGTCCTCAAAAAAGCGGTAGCACTCCTCCTCATCCTGGAGCATGAGCACCACTTCGAAGAGCGAGTCGACCTCATTGCTTTTGAGCTTGGATGAATACTCCATATGGTGCCTCCTATTTTTGCTCAGTTTGGACTACGGGCGCAGCAACTGATTGCGCAGTACGCCGATGCCTTCCACTTCTACTTCCACCGTATCTCCAACCTGCATGGGGCCGATGCCCGCAGGCGTGCCTGTGGCGATAACGTCGCCGGGCAGCAGCGTCATAACGCGCGTGATGTAGGCGACCAATTTCGCGACGTCGTGCATCATGATGGACGTACTTTCGCTCTGGCATACTTTGCCGTTGAGTCGGGATTCTATCTTTACGGAAAACGGATCAAGCTCGGTTTCGATCCATGGGCCGATGGGACAAAACGTATCGTAGCCTTTTGCGCGCGTCCACTGCCCGTCCTTTGCCTGCAGATCCCGCGCCGTCACGTCGTTGATGCAGGTATATCCCAGCACCACTTCTGAAAAGCGTTCTGCCGGAACATCCTTGCAGCGGCGGGAAATGACGATGCCAAGCTCCGCCTCATAATCCACCCGCTCGCTGTCCGGCGGATAGAGGATTGTGTCTTCCGGGCCGATGACAGCGGTGGAGGGCTTTAAGAACAGCAGCGGCTGGTCGGGGGGCGTACTTTGCATTTCCATTGCATGCGCATAATAGTTTTTACCGATGCAGACCACCTTAGTTGGTTGCGTGGGCGCAAGCAGGCGCACTTCATTGAGCGCATATACCCTGCCATCCGGCAAAATCTCTTCGAACGGCGTGCCGAACAGGCGGCGTATCGTCCCATTTTCGATCCAACCAAAGAAAACCTCATTTTCAACACTGGCTCTGCAAAGCCTCATAAACGCCTCCAATCAGCGCCGCCAGGACGCTTGCTCTATCTTATTTTAGCACGTCACAGCGCTGAAGCAACCATAAAATGCGCAAAAGCCCGGCTTCTGCGCATTTTGATGCAAGTAAAAGTTTATTGATATTTCCGTACCCCGTCCAGATGCTCGGGCACTTTGGGAAGCGGCGTGATGCGAAACTCTTCTACATGCATAGCCACAACAGCTTTTACATAGATGTTTCGACCCACTGCGGAGGGCAAAAGCGGCGCCTGGGCGCTCGAATTGTCCTCAATGAGTTCGGCGACGTCCGGGTGTACCTCCACCATGTAATTTGTCATGGACTCGTTGCGGATGGAGTTGATGAGAGCCTTACGCACCTTTAAGACCACGGTTTCGGGCGAGAGCACCCTGCCGTCCCCATGGCAGTACGGGCAGGGCATCTGCAGCGTGTTGCTGAGATTATGGCGCATTTTCTTTCGCGTCATTTCCACAAGGCCAAGCTGAGTAATGCCCAGGACGTTTGATTTTGTTCTGTCCTTTTTCAGCTCCGTCTTTAACGTATCGAGCACCCGTTCTTTGTCTGCAATGTCCTCCATATCGATAAAATCGACGATGATGATGCCGCTGATATCACGAAGCTTCAACTGCCGGGCGATTTCCTTTGCCGCCTCACAGTTCGCCTGGGTGATGGTCTCCTGCAAATTGTCCGTGCCCACAAAGCGGCCCGTATTGACGTCGATGCTGGTGAGCGCCTCGGTCTGATCGATCACGATATAGCCGCCGTTTGCGAGCCATACTTTGCGGGCAAGCGCCTTTTCGATCTTATGCTCGAGATCGTACCGATCAAACAACTCTTCCTCGCCCTGGTAAAGCACCACCCGATCCCTGAGCTGCGGGGAAATAATGTTGGCAATGATCTGGATTCGCTCGTAAAACTCCGGATCGTTGATGGTCAATCGCTCAATATTGGGCGTAAAGAGATCACGTATGGTGCGGAACACAAGCGGCTCCTCCGCGTGCAAAAGGCGCGGAGCCGAAACCAGCTGGTTCTTTTTGAGTATACGTTCCCAAAGACGCTCCAAAAAGTGGATATC
>JAEZIE010000106.1 GCA_023416175.1 Bacillota bacterium | reverse complement strand
CGAGCTGCCGCTCAATGAAATCATTTACGATTTCTTCGATCAGCTCAAATCCCGCTCACGCGGCTATGCTTCCTTTGATTATGAACTCAAGGAGTATATGCGCTCGGACCTCGTCAAGCTTGATTTTTTATTGAACGGCGATATGTGCGATGCGCTTTCTACAATCGTCCACCGGGACAAGGCGTACAACAAGGGCCGCGCCGTGGCAGAAAAATTGAAGGATGTTATTCCGCGCCAGCAGTTTGAAATTCCCATACAGGCGGCGATCGGCGGCAAGGTGATCGCGCGCGAAACCGTAAAGGCCGTCCGCAAGGACGTATTGGCCAAATGTTACGGCGGCGATATTTCCAGAAAGAGGAAGTTGCTCGAGAAACAGAAGGAAGGCAAGAAGCGTATGCGGCAGGTTGGCTCCGTGGAAGTCCCAAGCGAGGCCTTCATGAGCGTGCTGCGTATCGACTAGCATGAAGGTGGCGGTGGTAGGTTCCCGCACGCTGCGGGAAGTGGATGTTGCACAATACATCCCGCCGGAGTCGACGGAGATCATCACCGGCGGCGCATACGGCATAGACGCGCTGGCGGAACGGTATGCGAATAGCCGAGGCATTCCGGTGCGCGTGTTCCGGCCGGACTACGACGTATTGGGCAAACTGGCCCCGCTTGCGAGAAACGATCAGATTGTGGACGCGGCGGACCTGGTGATTGCAATATGGGATGGCGTTTCCACCGGTACGCGCTACACCATCAGCCGTGCGCAGAAGTGTAATAAGCCGGTCAAGATCTACTTGGTGGAGCCTCAAAAATAAGTAGTCAAGCTGAAACGGGATGGCTCAACGCCATCCCGTTTCAGGTAAACATATTCTAGGGCCTGACTTCATTTAAAAAATACTGCAGCGCCGCGTTCTGCATATCCAGCCCCGACTTTGTCAAGTACGCATGCTTCGACGACAGGGTGAGCCAGCCTTTCTTCATCAGTTTTTCAATTGCCTGAGGATAGAACACCTGAAACGGTTTTTGAAATCTGGCTTCAAATTCCGCAAGCGGAATGCCCACGATTTTCCTCAGCCCCACCATGACGGTTTCAAAAGCTTCCTCCTCATAGGAAATGGATGTGAGCGCCCGCTCCTGTAAAGGCGTCGCCGCTTCTTCTATATAAGCATCCAAGTCAGCAGCATTACTCCAGCGCGTCCACTGTAGCATACCGCCAAGGTTCAGCCGCCAGGCCGAATGCGCGCCCGCCCCCAGGCCAAGGTATGCGCCGTTTGCCCAATAATTGAGGTTATGGCGGCAACAATACCCCTGCTTTGCGAAGTTGGAAATTTCATAGTGCGCGTAACCCGCTTGCTCCAGATAGTCAATGCCCGCGTCCTGCATCTCATATACGTCGTCTTCTTCGGGCAGTGTCTCACGTTTCTTCGCAACATCAGAATACAGCGGCGTATCCTCTTCCAAAATCAGCCCGTAGGCCGAGATGTGCTCTGGAGAAAGAGCCGCAACTTCCGATAACGTGGTAAGATAATCCGCCTTCGTCTGCCCCGGGAGGCCGTGCATGACGTCCACATTGATGTTGCAAAAGCCTACTTCGCGGGAAAGCTGGAACGATTCTAAGAACGAATCTTTCGTATGGATTCGCCCGATGCGCTTTAATAAACGGTCATCCAAGCTCTGTATCCCGATGGACAGACGGTTGACGCCCGCTTCCTTATAAGCGGAAAGCTTTTCCGCATCCAGCGTGCCGGGGTTGCACTCAAACGTAAGTTCCGCGTCCGGGGCGATGGAAAAGCACTGTTTCAACTCTCGTAACAGCGCCTGCGCCTGCGAACCCGAAAGCAGCGAGGGCGTACCCCCGCCAAAGAATACGGTATCAAATGTATCCCAACCATGTTGCGCGGATGCATGGATTTCCCGGTACAGCGTTTCAAGGTAGCGCGCCATACGTTCCGGCTGGGCCAAGGAGAAAAAATCGCAATAGCGGCATTTTCGCACGCAAAACGGAATATGCACATAAAGCCCGGACATAAAGTTTCCTTTCTTGCAACAAGGCCGTCAAACTCTCTCTTTATTTATACCATACAATGGCTACGATGCAAAATTCGCGCGTATTTGAAAGGAATGAACGGGCCCAGTTTTCCAGCCTTGTGCCGGATATCCCTCTCGAATTCCGGGTTGAAAATCCCACGCTTTTGTTTCCACTTTGTCACAATGGAACATTTACGTTCTATTGACAAAGACTATGGCTAGTGCTATTTTAGTTGTAGTGATTTAGCACTCAATGATATAGAGTGCTAACACTCTGAAAATAGCCAAAGCAATGGGAAAGGAGGCGTGGCAAATGGAACTCGATGCAAGGAAAATGCGCATTTTGCAGGCGATCATAGACGATTATATCATGACGGCTGCGCCGGTCGGTTCCCGTACCATATCCAAACGTGCCGATTTTAACGTCTCCTCCGCGACCATCCGCAACGAGATGAGCGATTTGGAGGAGCTTGGATTTCTGGAACAGCCGCATACTTCGGCTGGGCGCATACCGTCCAACAAGGCATACCGGCTCTATGTCAACCATATGATGCAGCGCGCGCAGCTCAACGAGCAGGAGCGCCGCATGATCCGGGCCTACTTTACAAGCCGTATGGATCAGGTGGAAGGTCTTGTGCGGCAGACGGCCACCGCACTTTCGGAAATCACGCGCTATACAGCAATGGTGATGGCGCCGCAGATCGAAACGGTGCGTATCAAGCACATTCAGCTGGTCCAGCTGAATGCGGAGCGCGTACTGATGGTACTGGTAACCGACAATGGCATGATACGCGATATCATGCTGCGCATGCCGGAAGGCATGGGCGCGCATGACTTGGATAAATTCTCCATCCGTATGAACAACATGCTGCGGGATATGCGGCTTGACCAAGTGGCAGTGGACGAAGTGTTGGGCATGGGAGAGGATATGAGCTCGGAGCGCGCGTTCTTCCACAACATTATGGAAGCGCTCGAGAGGCATGTGCATGGCAACGCGCAGAAAGTGGAGCTTTCGGGCGCTACCAACATCCTGCACTACCCCGAGTACAGCGATATGAACAAGGTAAGGGGCTTCCTTTCCGCACTCGAAGGAAAGGATACGCTCTATAACATGCTCAAAAAAGCCTCGCGGCTGGAGTTTTCCGTCTCCATCGGCGAGGAAAACGAACCCGATCAATTAAAGGATTGCAGCGTGATCACAGCGACCTACCGCATCGGGAACGAGCCGATGGGTTCGTTTGGCATCATAGGGCCCACGCGTATGCACTATGGTCGCGTGCTCTCGATACTCGAATACATGCAGCTGAGCCTTTCGGAGGCCCTTGCAGGGCTTTTGGAACAGGACCGGCTTGAATAGCCAACGGGAGGAAGTTATGGCAAGAAAGACCGTGAATGACAAAGCACCCAAACAGGAGGAAAACGCAGCAGTGAACCATCAGGCGGCGGACCAGGCGGAGGTACTCGAAGAAACCGCCGCAAGCGAATCCCAGGAAGTGGAATACGTGAAACTAAGTAAGGCCGAATTTGATACCGTCAAGGTGCATATTGAGACGCTCAGCAAAGAAAAGGATGAGGCGATCGCGCTCGCGCAGCGCCTGCAGGCAGATTTTGATAACTACCGCAAGCGCAACGCCACATTAAAGGCGGACAGTTACCAGGAAGGTATGCGGGATTGCGCGAAGGCGCTCATTCCATCGCTCGACAATTTTGACCTTGCCGTACAGAACATGCAGAACGTCGATCCCTGCTACTTGGATGGCGTCAAATTGGTGCAGCGCACGCTTTTGGATTCGCTCAACAAGCTGGGGCTGCAGGAGATTCCGGCGGAGGGTCTATTCGATCCCAATCTGCACAACGCCGTTTTGCAGGAACCGTCTGAAGGGAAGCAATCCGGCGAAATACTTGAAGTATTGCAGAAGGGCTTTGAAATGAACGGCAGGATATTGCGCCACAGTATGGTCAAGGTGGCAGAATAGCCGGATCACTTAAGCAAAGTGCAAAAGTGCATACGCCGCAAGAGTGCGGCATCGAATAAAGAATCGTTAGGTTGATTATAGGAGGAGTATCATTCATGGGCAAAATTATTGGTATTGATTTGGGCACCACCAACTCTTGCGTTTCAGTGCTGGAGGGTGGGGAACCCGTTGTCATCCCCAATGCAGAGGGCGCGCGTACCACGCCTTCCGTCGTAGCGTTCAAGGATCAGGAACGTTTGGTGGGGCAGGTTGCAAAACGTCAGGCCATCACCAACCCGGAGCGCACCATTTCTTCCATCAAGCGTGAAATGGGCACTTCCCACAAGGTACAGGTGGATGGTAAGGATTATACACCGCAGGAAATTTCCGCAATGATTTTGCGCAAGCTTAAGCAGGACGC
>JAEZIE010000149.1 GCA_023416175.1 Bacillota bacterium | reverse complement strand
CAATCAGAAAGCCCCCGCTCCATCGGAGCGGGGGCTTTTACATTGTTGTCCGTGGCCAGTTTATTCAACCGGCTTATCGCACGGACACATACTTTTTCACGAGGTAACCGGTCAGCGAGCCGTACTGCGCTTGGTAGTATTCGCCGGAGCTACCCAGTATGGAGAGCGTCGAGCCCTTGGGTATCGTGGTGAGCACGGTTCCGGTGGAGCTGGCCTTGGCGCGCAGGTAGACGTTTGCGGTAGTGGTGCCCGAAGCGGTGCTGGCCGCCTCCGTCTCGCCTATGATCTTGACGTAATCCTTGTGCATGTACCCGGTCACGCCATTGACCACCACCTGGTAGAAGCCGTTGCTGGTCTGGGCGAGTATGGTCACGCGGGTGCCGACGTTGTAATCGCCGATGACGTTGTTCTGGGAGCTGAGGTCGGGGGTGGAGCGCATGCGCACCCATTCCTTGTAGACCTCACCCACCCAGGTGGTGGAACTACCCTGCGTTCCGCCGGAGGAACCGGAATCAAGCTTCACATAGTCCTTGCTGATATAACCCAGCGTACCGTTCACATCCACCTTATAGAAGCCGCCTTCCAAAGAGTAAACGGTGAGCTTTGTGCCTTTTGCAAGCATTTTGATGGCATTGTAACTCGTGCCGGGTCCTTTGCGGAAGTTGACGGAGGCCGTGGTTGTGCCTGTGCCAGTCGCCGTGTCCGTGGTGCCGCCGGAAGAGGAGTTGCCGGAACCGGTTGCGTCCAGCTTGACGTAGGCCTTGCTGATATAGCCGGTGGTGCCGTTCACATCTACTTTATACCAGCCGTTCTCCAGCCCAAGCACGGTGAGCTTTGTGCCTTTTGCGAGCACTTTAATGGCGTCGTAATTCGTGCCAGGCCCCTTGCGGAAGTTGGAGGAGGCAGTGGTTGCTCCTGCTCCGGATACCGTGGCCGTATTGCTGCCGCCGGTTCCGCCTGTGTTGTTGGTGGAACTGCCCGAAGAAAGCTTTACGCCATCCTTGGAGATATATCCCTGCAGGTCGTTGACCTGCACGGCATAGTAACTGCCGGACTGCCCCAGCACAAGAAGTTGCGTATCTTTCCGGATCTTTGCGATGACAGTGCCCTTGGAAGTGGAGGGATTGGACCGCAGCACGATCTCGGTTTGAACCACGGTGCCGATGGTGCCGCTGACGGGAGCCGCGTTCTCGGGCGTAATAACGGGCGTGCTGTCGGTCGAAGGACTGCCTGTGGAGGGGTTACTGGTGGAAGGCGTGCCCGTGAGCGTGATGTACTGCGCGCTGACATAACCGTCTACGCCGCCCGCGTTGCAGTAGTACCACGTGCTGCTCTGCACATATCCGTATATGTTCACGACGTTGCCCTTTGTAAGCTTTGCGAGTATCTTGCCATTGGTAGTGGGCTGATCGCGCAAATTGAGCGTGCTGGAATTGACCACGCCATAAGCCATGACCGTATTGCCGCTCGGCTCAGATTCGGGAGGGTTCGGCGCAGTTCCGCCGGAGGTCGGCGTGATTTTGAGGTAGGTATTGGACACATAGCCAGAAACGCCATTAACCTGCGTGAGCGAGAAGCCATTCTCCTGTGCGTATACGTTCAGGTTCAGGCCCTTGGGCAAGGCGCCAAGCAACGTGGAAGATGCCGAAGCCTTGGCGCGGAAGTTGACGTCGGCCGTGGTCACCGCAGTGGCGATCGGCGTTCCGAGTTCGGGCGCTGTGGGCTGGGTGGTATCCACGGGCTTATTTGGGTTGGTGGGGGCGGTAAGCCCCATGGATTTAATGGTGGCGCCGGGATAGTAGAACTTCAAGATTTTCTCGTAATTCCAGCCTGAGTTCGCCATCTGCTGTGCGCCGCGCTGGGAGAGGCCCACGCCGTGGCCGTAGCGCCCGCGGGTGACGTTATAGCCGTTTTTGGCCGGGTTAATGGTGAAGAGCCTGAGCGACGGCTTGGTCATGATGCCGTTCCATACAAGCTCATTCAGGTCAAAGCTATACTGAAAGTCCATGGCGGTCTGGGAACCGTCTGAAAGCTGTACGACCACGCTCATGGCGATTTCCGCCGTGGTTCCGGCCTTAATTCTGAAGTCGTCTATTGAGTTGATGGCGACAACCACGCTGTTGCCATCGATGTACCTTGCGCCCTGGAGCACCATTCCCGCACGGATGCGCAAATAGTTGGAAAGTGCTGCGGACATGCCGTTCTCCCCGCTTGCCGGGAAGAATACCGTTTCCTGTACGCTGTAGGGGTTAGCGACGTCGTACGGGTCCTCCCTGCGGTCATATGCTTTGTCCCACTGGTAGCGGTTGGAGCCGCCCCACGCGTCGGAAGGAAGTATGGTTGCGCCGCCGTTGGAAGCGGCGAAGTAGCTGCACAAAATTTGGCTGCCAAGATAGAGCCCGACGTTGTAGGTTGCGTCGACCGCGTTCATCACATAGGTGTAACTGGAATTGTAACCCTTATAAACCTGGTCCGTCGCGGTATCGCCAATGTCATAATCGCTGCTGCCTGACATGCCGGCCAGCACATAGCATTTTGCTGCGACGGCCTGGGCTTTGAGCGCTTCCGCGGGGAACGTGTTGCTCATTTCATAGGCGACCACACCGTAGAGGTAATGCGGCAGGGGCACGGTATTGACGGCGCGGATTGTGCCGCTCGAATATTTTAACGTAAGGTGCCCTAGGAATGTACGCGTGACGCCGGAGGTGGCAAGGCGGAAATAGCCCGCCGAAGGATCGATGTTTTCGCGCATGATCTGTACGGTTTTGCCCCGGTAAAGCTCCCCTGAGGAGGAATGCGACACAATGAGCTGTGTGCCCGATACTTGCACGGTCAGCGTTCCATTTTTAAAGCTTGCGCCGTTCTCCTGCAGGAAGTAGTTCCCGCTGATGGGGATGGTCAGTGCGTTGACGCTGCCGATGGAGAGCAGCACGCGTACGTTGGAATAATCTGCCGCCTCGGCTGTACGGGCTCCTGCAAGCGGTATGACCGTGAGGAGGAAAATTGCCAGCAATACGCTGCTAATCGTTCTTCGCATTCTATCGCCCCTTTTACCTTTCGTATGCCAGAAAATTACACAAAAACGCCTGATTGTACGTTTCGTATATTGTATCAAAGAGCAGTCGTTTTGTGGGGAAAAACGCCGGATATTCTTACTTTGTTTACATCTCAATAGGAGAAAGCGCAGTCCATATACAGGCGTACGCAATCGCATGCCAGGTTGGAGTTTTTTCCAAACTTGCGCTATTTATTATAACGTCCAACAGACCAATATGGTTTCGACCGTATCACAACAATTGGGCGGCAGTTGCCGCCCAATGAAGCCGGGATTATACGTTGATACGGAACAGGACAATGTCCCCGTCCTGCATCACGTACTCCTTTCCTTCTGAACGGATGAGCCCTTTGTCCTTGCAGGCCTGCATGGAGCCATGCTGCATCAAAGTATTGTAGGCCACGACCTCCGCGCGGATAAAGCCGCGCTCAAAGTCGGAATGGATCTTCCCCGCTGCCTGTGGCGCTTTGGTGCCGCGCTCTATCGTCCAGGCGCGCACTTCCTTGGGGCCGGCCGTCAGGTAGCTGATCAGCCCCAGCAGCCGGTAGCAGGCCTTCACCAATTGGTCCAGCCCGCTTTCGCCTATGCCCAGCTCCTCTAAAAACGCCGCCTTCTCTTCGGGATCGAGCGAGGCAAGCTCCTCCTCCACCCGCGCGCAAATGGTGATGGCTTCCGCCCCTTCTGCCTTGGCTTCGTCATAGAGCTTCTTCACCAGGGGAAGGTCGGCCTTCCCAACGTCCTCTTCGCGGATATTGGCCACGTAGATGACGGGCTTTGCGGTCAATAAAAAGTTCTCTGTGCAAAGCGTCCTTGCTTCTTCGGGCAGCGTGCGCGCGGGTTTGCCGCTTTCGAGATGCGCATACGCCTGTTCAAAGAGCGAAACTTCAATCTGTGCCGCCTTGTCCCCGCCTTTTGCGTTCTTCTTTGCGCGGTCGATCCGCTTCTCCACGGTTTCCATATCCGCGAATATCAGCTCGAGGTTGATGGTCTCCATATCCCGTGCGGGATTGACGGACCCGTCCACGTGTACGATGTTCTCATCTTCAAAGCAGCGCACCACATGCACCACGGCGTCCACCTCGCGGATGTGCGCGAGGAAGCGGTTGCCCAGGCCTTCCCCGCGGGACGCGCCTTTGACCAGGCCCGCGATATCCACAAACTCTATGGTGGTGGGCGTGATTTTTTCCGGGTTGTGCATTTTGGCGAGCACGTTGAGCCGTTCATCCGGTACCGCCACCATGCCGACATTGGGTTCTATGGTACAGAACGGGTAGTTCGCCGCCTGCGCACCCGCCTGTGTGATCGCATTGAACAGCGTGCTTTTGCCTACGTTGGGCAGGCCCACGACGCCTAGCTTCATAAAAACACCTCATTATTTCTTATATCGTACTTTTTTGCGCGTTTATCCAGTTTTGATTATATCGGCATCCGAAAAAGAGCGCAATGGTTTTGGCCCGAGGCACTCATCTCAATTCGCAATGGTCGTACCGCTCCCTACCGGTTGCGGTACTTCCTTGCTCATTGGGCTAAGCCCTCGCTTGCTCTGCCACAGGCAGCGCTTCGGGCCCGCCCTTCTAAGAACCACTCTTACCTGTACAGCATGAAACCCGGTGGTATACTGCTAGTATAAAAACATTTGTTCGTATGAGGGGATCCGTTTACGCGGATCTTTTTATGCCCTAATGGAGGCGGACGAATGGGGAAAGGGGATATGGATGCGAAAGAGCGAAGCGACAGAAGCGCTCAAAACCCGCGCGTACGCGCTGTTTGAGGAGTTCCGTTCCGCCTGCGCGAACGAGTGGCAGCGGCTTGAACATGCAGAGCGGATGTATTGCGGCGATCACTGGCACGATGTGCCGCAGCAGGACCCAAACGAGCCGCGCCCGGTCACGCCGGTGATACAGTCGACGGTAGAAAACATCGCGGCAGACTTAATGGACGCGCTGCCCGAGGCCGTCATTACGCCGGAAACGTCGGAGGATACGCGCGCCGCCCGCGTGGTGGAGGCGCTCATCCGTGAAAACCACGACGCCGCCTGCTACGAGCGCGAGTACCGGCGCATGGTGCACGATTTGCTGGTGGGCGGCTACTGCGTGCAAGAAGTGGGGTACGACCCGGCTTTGAACGGCGGCTTGGGCGGCGCGTTCATCCGGCATACGGACAACCGGGGAATACTCTTTGACCCGCTGTGCACGGATATCCAGGATGGCCGGGCGGTGTTCAAGTTTGCGCTGCGTACGCGGGAATGGCTCGCCGCCCGCTTTCC
>JAEZIE010000111.1 GCA_023416175.1 Bacillota bacterium | reverse complement strand
AGCGCGGGCAATGTTAATTCCGTGCCATCTGAAAGCCTGACAGCGGGGGTTTCCATGGCCGCAAGGTAATTGAGCGTCGCATTGAATTCCGGAAGCTGCGCCGCGCCAAGCGAAATGACGGCATAATGCTCTTCCGGTATCTGCGGGTAATTGAGCTTGGCATTTTCCAAATATGTCTTTGCGTCCGCTTCCGATGTGAAAGGCGGGGAAATGAGCAGCTTGTTGTCAAGATCGCTGGCGAGGGTCGGGGAAGCGTCGATCTCGGCGGAAACATTGCCCGCGCAATACGCATCAAACGCCTGCATCGTCACAAAATATTGCGAACGTTCCGAGGCGGCCTTGGGCCGCAGGCGGATTGTGAGCGTATCACCCTCTTCCGAGGTTTTCAAATTGACTGGCCCCGACAATTGGAAGCAGATGTTGACGCGCGGGTTTTCAAACAGGGAATACTGAAATGTTCCTAAAAGAAGCGGATCGTTCCATTCGAGCGCATGGGAATAATCCCAGTAGGCGAGGTTATCAAAGGAGACGATCAGCCGCGCCGGCGCGTCAAGGGTATAAACGGAATAGACGGGAACACCGCTGCCCTCGGCTTCCGCAGCGCCGCCGGACATCCGGCTGCCGGAAACAAAGCGCAGCGAAAGAACCGTTTCGGTTACACCTTCCACGGCTTCCGCCGATATGGTAAGACCTTTCAGGTTCAAATCGCCAACGCCCTCTGCGCTCCCGCCAAAGACGGTCTCGCCCGCGCCGATATAGCCGGGCAATACGGCTTCGGTCTGCGCCTGCTGCGGCTTTGCGCAGGCGCTTAAAAGCAGTACAAGCAGGAGGCACAATGCTGCACGGGTTCTCATGGACGATCTCCTTCGTATGGAAACTTTAATTCCTATGATATTATAGCATAAAAGCATGAACAAAAGGAAAACAACCAAAACAAGGCAGAAACCGGGGCACGGCGCCACCCAAGGTTGATTTTCAGAATGTATCCATTAAAAATTCCATGTTTGTGATCCTCAATTTGATTTGTTAAAATTGGTACAAATATTAAAGCTTCCCGAGGTGGCTTTGTGAAGGTATCCGTAGAGAAAATAGATCAAGGCAGGCCTGAACAGGTGATCATTCAATGCTACAAGGTCACCGATCAGGTAACAAGCATCGCCAATTATGTCAAGTCAACCGATACTTCGCTTGCTGGTTATATCGATGACAGGGTGACGCAGCTCTTTTTGCAGGATCTCTTTTATGTGGAAGCCGTGGATAACCGCGTGTTTGCGTATACGAAAAAAGAAACATATGAGTTAAAATGCAAGCTCTATGAATTTGAGCAGGCATATGATGGGCAGCGCTTTTTCAGGTGTTCGAAGTCGATGGTCGTGAACCTCATGAAAATTGACAGCGTATACCCAATATTCAATGGCCGATTCTCGGCCAGGCTATATAACGGGGAGGAAGTCATCATATCCCGCCAATATGTTCCGGCGCTGAAGTCTTTTTTGTCAGGAGGCAGCCTATGAGCTTTCGTGGTTTTTTAAAGGAATGCGCGATGCAGTTTTTTATCATTACAACCTGTGTCAATGTGGCCACCGCTCTCATTGGGCCGGTGCTGCATCCGCAAATGACATTTGGGTTTTACGTGTTTTACTCGCCGGTACTTAGCGGCATTTTAGGAACGATCCCTTCCATCATTTTGTATTCCAAAAAGGAATTGAACCTTCGGCAGACAATCGTGCGAAAGGTAGTGCATCTGATCGTTCTCGAAGCCCTGCTGACAGGACTCGCATGGTTAAACGGAAACCTGTCCAGTGTTTTTACCACCCTGCTGTTTGTGTTTATGGTTTTTATGGTGTATCTTGCGGTGAACCTCATAAGCTGGGCCTTGGGGAGCCGGGAAGCCAAACACATCAATGCGGGACTGAAGGCCCTGCAAAACAGGGAGGCGTAACTTACAGCCCCATAATGCAACTTACCCTCCATTTCGTTGACGGATACATGGGTAAACGCCTATACTTGCGTCTGAACGAAACGGAGGGGTTTTATGTTGGGGTATATTGCGCTGATCATTGCAGTACTTTTGCAGGCTGGATATACGGCGTACTGTTTTAAAAGCAAATCAAGGCAGCCAGGCTTAAAGCGCATCATGCGTCTTTGTGCGTTGGGCATTGTGTTGCTGCTGCTGTGCCTGGGAGTTTTTCAATGGAGCTTCCGGTGGGCGCCTCTTGTTGTCGTACTTTTGATTTTATCAACCGGCAGCCTCATAGGTCTCTTTATACGGGCAAAGGAAAAGCCGTTCCGCAGGGGAAGGGTAATCCTTTCGGGAATCGGGGGCGCCATCCTATTTGGCGCAGCCTTGCTTCCGGCAATTCTGTTCCCGCAATACGAGCGCCCGGCAATCACCGGCCAGTATGGGGTGGCAACCGCCCAATACACCTATGTGGATGAGAGCCATGAGGAAACATACTCGTCTGCGGGGGGGAACAGGGAGGTCAATGTCGCGCTCTGGTATCCCGAGGGCGCGGATGGGAAATTTCCGCTGGTCGTTTTCTCGCATGGCTTTTGCGGCGTCAAAAACAGCAACGAATCCGCTTTTATGGAGCTTGCCAGCCACGGGTATGTGGTTTGCTCCATTGATCACCCGTACCACTCGTTCTTTACGGTGAACGCCGAAGGCAAGGTGACGGTCGTGGACGCGGGCTACATGGGAGAATACGCCGCTCTTGGCAATAACAAGGCAGAAAATCTGAAGCTGTTTCAAAAATGGATGGATATCCGGGTTTCGGATATGAACTTTGTCATCGATACAATACTCCAAAATGATAGCGGCGTGTATGGGCTTGTGGATCATTCAAAAATCGGCGTATTCGGGCACTCTCTGGGCGGAGCGGCTGCAATGGGCATTCCAAGGGTGCGCAAGGACATTGACGCGGTTATTAACATCGACGCGCCCATGATGTGCGAGTTCACCGGCGTGGAGAATGGCAGTTACACCGTAAACCCTGAGCCCTACCCGGTTCCGTTGCTCCACATCTATTCACAGTATCTCTATGAAAACGGAATACTGAAGGACGATGAGGAGTACTTTGAAAACCGGCTGGTATCGGCCATGGCGCCAGCGTTCTACGAGGTGGTGTTTGGCGGCGCACAGCATATGAGTTTGACCGACCTTTCGCTCTACTCCCCGATTCTGGCGAATGCACTTGATTCCGGGCGCAAAGCGGAGATTGACAACTACTACTGCCTGGAAACCATGAACCGTATCATACTGGAGTTCTTCGACTGCTATTTAAAAGATACCGGCAGCTTCCACTCTGCCGGAATGTATTGAGGTACTAACCATGAAAGACATAAAAAAGATTAGCTTTATCGCGCTTGCCGCAATGGCTGCGATTTCTTTCTTCAACCTGTTTGGGTTGCCCATTGCGGGGCTGACTGTGCCAATAGGCGTTGTATTTTTCTTTCTTGACAAGGGAAAAACGCCCTTTGCGCAAAGTGGATTGGGTTTTAAAGGCATAGGCAAGGCGCTTTCTGATAAAAGAATATGGTTTTGGCTTGCGTCTCCGCTGCTGATGAACATCGTGGCGCTGGGACTTGCCAAGCTGATTATGCCTGAATTTATTGACCATGTGCTTGCAAGGACGGCAGGGCTGCTATCGTTCAATAAAATCGCGTTGCTTACAGTTCAGCTTGCGGTATTCGCCGTCTTAGAAGAAATTGCGTGGCGCGCGTTCTTTCAAGATCAATTGCATAAGGCAATTCCCGCTCCGTTGGCTGTTCTGTTTTCGTCTGTGCTGTTCGGGCTTGCGCATGTCGCGGCCGGAAACCCCGCGGTCGTCATATACGACGTGTTTTTTGTAATCGTCAACAGCTGCCTGTATGGGGTAATATTCCATAAAACCAATAATGCATGGGTAAGCGCGATCGCTCATTTCGCGGCGAATTTGTTCAGCGTTATTGTACTCCTTTGATATGCGCAATCAAGTTTTACATGGAGGCCGCCTGTAAAGTACATGCGGCCTCTTTTCCTGTTCCATGTAGCGGCAGCTGTTTTTAAAAACTTCTTTTAATACCTGTTTCGCCGGGGTATCAAGTATATAATAGAATACACACAATACGTAGGTAAGCACTGATTAAATGAGGGATGCTGGATTGGCGAGAGGATTTTGTGGCCTGCAAGGAGCAAAATCGAAGGAATAGCAGCGCTATTTCGAGATTTCGCAACGCGGTAGGGCACAAAATCGGCCGTCAAGACAGCGTGCCGAATTAACCAGTGGTTACTTAGGGGAGGAAACAGATGAACCGTTATTGCGTATTCCTGCGGGGCATCAATGTAAACGGCGTTTCCATCAAAATGGCGGCGCTGCAACTGGCATTCGAGACCATGAGCTATCCGGATGCAAAAACGGTACTTGCGACAGGTAACGTCGTAGTCTCATTGGAGGATGGCGCGCAGGTTGATGCCCACAAAGCGAAAATCGAAAGCGGGCTTTCCGCCACGTTTTTCTACGACGCGCATGTGCTGCTGCGAAGCGAGGATGAAATTTCAACGCTGCTGAAGACCGCGGGCAGGATAACCGTCCCGGAAGGCTATCATCTTTACGTGCTGTTTATCGATGAGCCGGATGCGCTTGCGTCCCTTAAAGAAGCGTTTTCCGCCGTAACCCATGGGCCGGACGAGCAGTTCATCCCCTTAGAGCGGGACGCGTTCTGGATCGTGCCCAAAGGGGAAACGTTAAAAACCGAGTTTTCTACAAAGGTATTGGGCAATAAGCGGTTTAAGAGCGTGCTTACCTCCCGCAACGTCAATACGCTGCAAAAGGTGGCGGCGCTGATGGAGAAGCGCCCCTGATTGCACGGAACCCACATTCGTTCGCGTTGTTTCACAATGTTGCTACATTGTGCGGGTTGCGTGAGGGTGATCGAGTGGTATAATAAAAGTCAAAGAAAGTCAAAGTTCACGGGAAGGAGGCGTAGTGGTGTCAATACTTTCGGACAGCATAGAGCTGTTTATCAAAGAACTGATGGAGCAGAGCGATGAAATATCGCTTCAGCGCAACGAGCTGGCACAGCATTTTGCCTGCGCGCCTTCACAGATCAATTATGTGCTGAGCACAAGGTTCACACTCGATCATGGATATGTCATCATCTCCCGCAGGGGCGGGGGCGGGTATATCCGGGTGATGCGTGTGGAGACTGGCCGCGGCAATCCCCTTCATGATATGGCCTGCGGCATCGGGGAAACGCTAAGCAAGCACGAGACCCATGCGATGGTTGCCCGCCTGATGGAAGCGGACGTATTGGATGAAAGGGAAGCAAGGCTGCTCCTGGCAGCAGCGGACGCGTGCAGCCTGCCCACGCAGGAGCTGGAAGACGGCGCGCGGGCGCGAATTATTCGGGGAATGTTGACTTCGCTTCTGCAACAGGGTGAAAGGGGTACATCATAATGTTATGTGACAATTGTAAAGTGAATCAGGCCGGCGTACATACGGTCACTATTATAAACGGCGTCAAGCAGGAACGCTATCTATGCCCGGAGTGCGCAACGAGCGCGCAGTTCTCTTTGCCCTCCATCATGGATCTTCTTTCCGGCGTCCAGGCTATGCAGCAGGCCGAGCAGCCCATCTGCGCTTGCGGGAACAGCTTTGCACGTTTCCAAAAGACGGGGCTTCTAGGCTGCCCGGAGTGCTACAAAACATTCGAGAACGCGCTAACGCCTGTCATTAAGCGAGCGCAGGGGGGCAAAATACGGCATGTAGGGCGCAAGCCCCAGCTAATCAAGCGGCAGCAAAAACCTGATGCCGCGGTGGAAGAGGCTGTTCCCTGCGGACCTAAATCGGAGTGCGGGCGGCTGCGCGAGGAATTGAAGAAAGCAATTGCAGAGGAACGCTATGAGCGCGCCGCCGAATTAAGGGATCGTCTTCGCATCTTGGAAGGGGGAGAAACGTCATGAAGGACGTCAAGGATATCGTACTTTCCTCGCGCGTGCGGCTTGCGCGCAACCTTGCGGGCCTATCGTTTCCGCAGAATATGACGGCGGCAGAGTTGCAAAAGCTGGTGGCGCGCGTAAACGACGCGATCAACTTAAAGCACGATTTTCTTCTGATGAGTATGCCGGAATTGCCGATACGTGAACGCAGGCTTCTGGTGGAGCGGCATCTTGTAAGCCCCAACCTTGCACAGAGCGCGCAGGGCGCGGCCCTCATCAGCAAGGATGAAACGGTCTCCATTCTGATCGGGGAGGAGGACCATCTGCGCATACAGGCCATGCTTCCCGGAATGCAGCTGGAGCAGGCGGATACGCTCTCGATGTCCATTGACAATATGTTGGATGCAAAGCTTCCCTATGCCTTTGACGAAGAGCTTGGGTATTTGACCGCCTGCCCTACCAATGTGGGCTCCGGCATGCGCGCATCCGTCATGCTGCACCTGCCTGCGCTTGCCTTAAGCGGGCAGACGGAGGCGCTGCTTTCCACCATCAGCAAGCTGGGCTATGCCGTTCGCGGCATTTACGGCGAAGGCAGCAGCACGCCCGGGCACATTTACCAGATCAGCAACCAGATGACGCTGGGCATGCTGGAGGAGGATATCGTCAGCAACCTGATCGCCACCATTGCGCGGGTGATCGACCATGAGCGCAGCGTGCGGGACGCGCTCTATTACAACAACCGCCTGGAGGTGGAGGATATCGTATACCGTTCCTGCGGGATGCTGCGCTATGCGCGCAAGCTTTCCACCAAGGAAGCGATGGAGAACATCTCAAACCTCAAGCTGGGCTGCGGCGTTGGCATACTGCCCGAGGACGCACAGGCGACATTGAATAAACTATTAACCGACGTGCAGAGCGCATCTCTCGAGCAGCGCACCGGCGGGGAACTGACTGACATCCAACGCGACGAAGCGCGCGCAACCGTTGTGCGCGAAGCGATAATACCGATAGCATAATAAAAGAGGTGAATGATATGAACGCATTTGATCGTTTTACGGAGGGCGCGCGCCGGGCACTGGCTATCGCGCAGGAAAGCGCAAGACAACTTGGCCACAATTATGTCGGCACGGAGCACATACTTTTGGGCCTCACTCAGGAGGACAACCCGGCAAGCCGGGCCTTAGCCATAGCGGGCGTGGAGCACAGCGATATCTTAAATCAGACCGAGCGCCTGGTGGGCCGAGGAGATTATCAGTTTACGGATAGCTTTGGGTACACGCCGCGCACCAAAAAGGTGATTGAGCTGAGCCTGTATGAGGCGAAGACCCTGAACAACAACTATATCGGCACGGAGCATCTGCTGCTTGCGCTCATTCGGGAACGGGAAGGTGTTGCGGCCCGTATCTTGCAGGATCTTGGCGTGGACCTGAGCGAACTAAGAAAAGCCATGCTGGAAAACAGTGCAACCGAAGGCGCGGGTAAATCCAGCGGTGCACGCGGCACGGGCAGCAAGGAAACGCCCACGCTCGATAAGTTTGGGAAGGACCTCACCCGCCTGGCGCGGGAGGGTGAGCTGGACCCGGTGATCGGCCGTTCGGATGAAATTGCCCGCATTATCCAGATTTTAAGCCGCCGTACCAAGAACAATCCCGTTCTCATCGGCGACCCCGGCGTGGGCAAATCCGCCATCATTGAAGGCCTTGCACAGCGTATTGTTTCTGCGGATATCCCGGAAATTTTAAAGGATAAACGCGTGGTTACGCTGGACTTGGGCGGCATGCTTGCGGGCACGAAATACAGGGGCGAGTTTGAAGAACGCATCAAAGCCGCGATCGACGAATTGAAGAGCAGCGGCAGTACCATATTGTTCATCGACGAATTGCACACCGTGGTGGGTGCTGGCGCGTCGGAAGGCTCGGTTGACGCCTCCAACATCTTAAAGCCTGCCCTCGCGCGCGGGGAAATCCAGGTGGTGGGCGCCACCACGCTGGATGAATACCGCAAGCACATCGAAAAGGACGCCGCGTTTGAGCGGAGGTTCCAGCCCGTTACAGTTGGCGAACCCTCGCAGGAGGAGGCAAAGCAGATACTCTTTGGCCTCCGGGACCGGTACGAGGCGCACCACAAGGCTCGCATTACGGATGACGCCGTGAATGCCGCCGTAGAGCTTTCTAGCCGCTACATTGCCGACCGGTATCTCCCGGATAAAGCCATCGACCTCATGGACGAGGCCGCTTCCAAGGTCCGGCTGCAGGCTTATGTTTCTCCTCCCGATTTGAAGGACCTTGAAACAAGGATCGAAGCCGTCCGCAAGGAAAAGGAAGAAGCCGTCAACAACCAGAATTATGAACGCGCTGCTCAGGTACGCGACGAGGAGCAAAAGCTCAAGCGTGAGATGGAGGATGTGCGCAAGGCCTGGGAGGACGCGCGCAAGGAGGAAAAGAGCATCGTGACCGAGGAGGATGTCGCGCAGGTGGTTGCCGCGTGGACGGGCGTTCCGGTCAGGAAGCTCACCGAGGACGAAAGCCAGAGGCTCTTACAGCTCGAAGAAACGCTACATGGCCGCGTGATTGGGCAGGAGGAAGCGGTATCCGCCGTGGCCCGCGCCATCCGCAGGGCGCGGGCGGGGTTGAAGGACCCCAAGCGGCCCATCGGCTCCTACATATTCCTCGGCCCCACGGGCGTGGGCAAGACCGAGCTTTCTAAAGCGCTGGCGGAAGCCATGTTCGGCGACGAGGACGCCATGATACGCCTCGACATGTCCGAATACATGGAACCGCACTCGGTTTCTAAGCTCATGGGTTCGCCTCCGGGTTATGTGGGGTATGATGACGGCGGGCAGCTTACCGAAAAGGTGCGCAGGAAACCGTACTCGGTTATCCTGTTTGATGAAATCGAAAAGGCGCACCCGGATGTTTTCAACGCACTGTTGCAAATCCTCGAGGACGGCAGGCTGACGGACAGCAAGGGCCGCGTGGTGAGCTTCAAGAATACCATACTCATCATGACCTCCAACGTCGGAGCAAGTAAGATTGGCAAGTCCAACCGCATGGGCTTTGGTGCGGACGACAATGAGGCCATGGCAGGTTATGAGCGCATGAAGGAAACCATGATGGAGGAATTGAAGCGTACGTTCCGGCCGGAGTTTTTGAACCGCGTGGATGAGATCATACTCTTCCATATGCTTGAGAAGGATCAGACGCTCGAAATCGTAAAGCTGATGCTAAAATCCGTCACCGTCCGGCTTACCGAGCGTGGCATAAACCTCTCCATCACGCCGGAAGTGGAAAATTACCTTGCTGAGGCCGGGTTTGACCCCACCTATGGTGCGCGTCCGCTGCGCCGGGCCATCCAGCATCAGGTGGAGGATAGCCTGAGCGAGGAGATACTGTCCGGCCGCGTACAGCTGGGGGACAGCGTGGAGGCCGTCATGAAAGAGGGCAAGCTGCACTGGGTTAAGAAGTCCGGGCAGACAGAAGAGGTCAACGCGTAAACAGTTAAACAAAAAGCCGGAAGGGATGTCCTTCCGGCTTTTGCTATTCGCTGTCAGTATGGAAGCTCAGTTCAATGCCACAGCGTTCCCATTCTTATAATCCTCAATGGACGGAGAGAGTTACCTAAACTTTTTGAACCGATGGCTATTCCATCTTGCTTTTATTTGCAAAAAGATGGAGCCAGACGCCCAGAAGCGGCAGGCAGCACAGGAATAT
>JAEZIE010000100.1 GCA_023416175.1 Bacillota bacterium | reverse complement strand
AACAGTTTGACCCTGCCGTTTCGGCAGACCAGATACCGGACGAGCTTAGTCAGCAGGAACTGAGCGAATTGCTCCAAATCAGAAGGGATAAGCTTACAGCCCTGCAGGCTGCGGGCAACGATCCCTTTACCATCGTGACCTATGAACAGACGCACCACAGCCGTGAAATTCTCAATGGATTTGAAGCATTAGAAGGCCAGACGGTGCGCATTGCCGGGCGTATGATGTCCAAGCGCATCATGGGCAAGGCAAGCTTCTTGCACCTGCTGGACGCCCAGGGAGGCATCCAGGTGTATGCTCGCCGCGACGATATCGGCGAGGAAGCGTATCAGGACTTTAAGTCCATGGATATCGGGGATATTTTAGGCATTGAGGGCACCGTATTCAAGACCCGCACGGAAGAAATTTCCGTGCATGCAGGTAGCATCATGCTGCTTTCTAAGTCACTCAGGCCTCTGCCTGAAAAGTTCCACGGCCTCAAAGACCCGGAGTTAAGGTACCGCCAACGGTATGTGGATCTCATTGTCAACCCCGAAGTCCGCGACACGTTTGTAAAGCGCAGCGGCATCATTTCCGCTATCCGCCGCAGGCTGGACGATCAGGGCTTTTTGGAAGTGGAAACGCCTGTACTCAATACCATTCCCGGCGGCGCGAACGCCCGCCCCTTTATTACGCACCACAATACGCTGGATATCGACATGTATCTGCGCATCGCCACCGAGCTTCCATTGAAGCAATGCATTGTGGGCGGCTTGGAGCGCGTATACGAGATCGGACGCATCTTCCGCAATGAGGGGATGGATTATAAGCACAACCCCGAATTCACCACGCTGGAGCTTTACCAGGCCTATACGGACTATAACGGCATGATGTCTCTGGTGGAGGATCTCATTGCCCACTGCGCAAAAACGGTGCTGGGGACCACGAAGATCATCTACCAGGGCACCGAGATCGACCTGACGCCCCCTTTCCGCCGTTTGACGATGAATGACGCCGTAAAGACCTATACGGGTGCGGACTTCTATGCCTGCGAGTCCGATGAGGAGGCGCGTGCATTGGCGAAAAGCATTGGCCTGAACTTTACGGATAAGACCATTACGCGCGGTAAGCTCCTAAACGAAGCGTTTGAAGCCTTCGTAGAGGAAAAACTGATACAGCCTACCTTTATTCTCGACTACCCCGTGGAGGTTTCTCCGCTTACCAAGCGCAAACCCTCGCTGCCGTTTGTGACGGAGCGGTTTGAACTCTTTATCAACGCTTGCGAGTACGCAAACGCGTATTCGGAATTGAACGATCCCATCGACCAGCGCAGCCGCTTCATGCAGCAGCTTGCAGAACGGGAAAAGGGAGACGACGAAGCCATGATGATCGATGAGGATTTCTGCCTCTCGCTCGAATACGGCATGCCGCCTACAGGAGGTATCGGCGTTGGTATCGACCGTCTTGTCATGCTGCTGACCGATTCCAGTTCCATCCGCGATGTGCTGCTGTTCCCCACAATGAAGCCGCGTCGCTAACACGGTAGTTCCCTGATTTTGGGAGGGTGAGTTAACAGTTTATTTACTTTGCCAATGGGCCATATTGCGGTATCATGGAACTGGTAAATCCAATACGCCAAATAAGTGAAGGGGTTTCACACATGAAAAAAGTAATTTCTTTGCTACTGCTGCTATCCTTCCTCGTAACAGCTGTGGCTTGCGCAAAGCCGGAGGAAACCGACGCCATCGATTTTGGCAATTCAACCCCTGGTGCAACGCTTGCACCGGGTGAAACGCCTGCACCCGGCTTCACGGTTGCTCCGGACGGAACGGTTGTGCCCGATGCAACGTTGGCCCCGGGCGTAACGCCCGACCCCAGTGCGACGCTTGCTCCAGGCCAGACGCCCGGCGCTTCCGTATCCCCCGGCGCTTCCGCTTCGCCCGCACCCTCTTCCGGCCCCGCGCCCAAGAGCTATAGCGAGGCCAAGAAGATCAACAGCGATGTCGTCGGCTGGATCAAGGTTCCCGGTACGAATATCGATTACCCCATACTCTACGATAAGTCCGGCAAGTTCTTCTACAACAACCATGATATCTACAAAAACAGCACCGGCAACCCAGGCGCAGGCACCATTTACTCCTACTATGGCGATGTAACGCGTAACATCACCATTACTGGCCACAACATGCGACAGGCCGGCAACATGTTCCATGAGTTGCATAAGCTGCAGGACAACAAGTCCTCTTTGACTACCAAGTCCAACCGTACCTTTACCATCACGCTACCCGGATATAAGGCGTGGAATGAAGGAGCGCAGTCCAAGTGGGAAGTGTTTGCTCTCTATGAAACTAAGGACAGCGAGCCTTCCAGCACCGTTAAGTACAATACCAAGCATCTGAGTTCCAAAGATGGCTCCAACAGGCAGGAGATTGAGGAGTGGATTGCCAAGCAGAAGAGCCGCTCTGAGGTGAAACTGGACGTCAGCGTTTCTGCCGACGATATCCTCATGACACTGGTCACCTGCGGTGATAATTATGACTACAGCGAAGCGCAGTCCCGCCTGTATTTCTTCCTCAAGGCTGTGGGTTAAGTCTTTTACACAGTTCCGGCCGGTCATTTTTTGATCGGCCGGTTTTTCTATTTTTAAAAAGCCTATCTTCCCAATATACATAAATTTGACCGTCGATGAAACCGTATGTGGCGATGCTGCGTTTATAGGTTAGGAACAACAAGAAATATGGAGGGAACGACATGAAGAAAAGATGGTTGGCTATACTGCTCATTGCCGTCCTGCTCTTCGGCGCAGGTTGCGCCGCCGCGCCAAAAAACGAGTCATCTACTGCTCCCCAAGCCCCGGCGATGCCCGCGCCGGCTGCTGAAGCGCCCGAGTTTGCTGCAGATGGCGGTATGAAGGACAAAGCTGCCGAGGAACGCGGCTGGGCCGGCGGCAGCGGAAGTGCTTTGCCTGCCGCAACGCAAGCTCCTGCCGAGATGGAGGAGCAGAACTATGGCGGGCACAAGATCATCAAGACGGCAGGCCTGGGGCTTGAAACCCGGGAGTTTGAAATTGACCTCAATTACATCAAGCAAAAGGCCGTGGACATGGGCGGATACATCGCAAGCTCCTATGTGACTGGCCGCAAGCCCGAAAACTACGGCGACCCCGGCAGGTATGCAAATATTTCGCTGCGCATCCCGCAGGCGCGCATGGAGGCTTTCTTAGCCGAAGCACGCGGCGTGGCGACTGTGACCCATGAAAACAGCGGCGGCGAGGATATTACCTCCGCATACTTCGATACCGAATCCCGCCTGAAGATTTACGAGACCCAGCGGGATAGGATATTGGCCTTACTGGGAAAGGCGGAAACCATGGAGGATATCATTTCTCTTGAAACCGAGCTTTCCAGGCTGACCTATGAAATCGAAAACCTGACGACGCAGCTTAAGCGCTGGGACGATCTGGTGAGCTTCTCTACGGTGAGCATCGATATCAACGAAATTCCTCCCGCGATGGCCGTGGCGAGTGACGACAGCATCGGCACCCGCATCAACGAAGGGTTCAACAGCACGCTGAGCGGCGTAATCGTATTCTTTGAAAACCTGTTGGTGTTCATCATCGCCGCTTCTCCCGCGCTGATACTTGTCGCGCTGATCGTGTTCCTTATCATATTCTTCGTACGCAGGCATAGCAAAAAGATGGCGAGGAAGCGCGCCGAAGCCCATGCGCAGGGTGTGCCCCAGCCGCCGTATCAGTCCGGCTACCAGGCTATCCCGCCCAAGAAGGACGAGGAACGGAAGTAAAATTCCATGCATACAAACGGCCCGCGATGTTTCGCGGGCCGTACTGCTTTGTTAAGAGTTGCTCTAAACCTAAAAGATTGCTACTTCTCCGTTTCCACCGCATACCCTTCGCCGTCTAGCGTTATGTGGATAATGCCCTGGGTATCCGTGCGGTAGAGCGGGACATCACGGCTTTTCAATGCATCCACGACCTCCTTGTGCGGGTGGCCGTAGTCGTTGTCCTTGCCCAGGCTGACTACGGCAATACTGGGGTCTACCGCGTCCAAGAACGCGGCAGAGGAGGAGGAAGAAGAGGCGTGATGGCCCACTTTGAGGATGGTGGAGCGGAAATAGTCTTTTGGCAGCGCTTTTAAAGCCGCTTTTTCGGCGAAGCTTTCCGCATCTCCGGTCAAAAGAATGGATGTTTTGCCATACTGCACGTGCAGGATTACGCTGGTATCGTTGAGGTCGTCATATTCTACGTCCGGCAGCGGGGAGAGGATACGGACCGTAACATTCTCATCCCAGCCGATGGTGGATGTTTTGCTGCCCACCGCCTGTTTGACTTTGATATTCTGCTCGGTAAGCGCATCGAGCAAGTTTTCAAACATTCGCGTCTGGTTCTCTGCATTCGGCATATAGTAAGCGCCAATTTTATAATGGGTCACTACCTGCTCCATCGCGCCAATATGGTCCGCGTGCGGGTGAGTGGCCACCACCACATCCAGCTGCTTGACTGCCTGCCGCTGGAGGAAGTCGTCGATGCGCTCATACATATTCCTTTCGCTCGCATCCACCAGCATGGTCTTGCCTGAAGGACTTCTTAAGAATATGCTGTCTCCCTGCCCGACGTCGAGCACGTAAATATCCAGCGTCTTGCCGGAAGGCAGCGCGGGCATGGGCGTATTTGTAGCAGCGGGCGCGTCTACCGGCAGGAGATCCACAATGGGATCCTCCATGAACGCGGAGACGGTTAATACAAGCGCAAGGAACAGCAGCAGGGAAAGTAAGCTGCGGGCGCGTTTGCTCAGTTTGCTTTTTGATCTTGCCATATATAGGATACTCCCCCAATGATAAGCACAATATCTGGTGTCTATTATATACCGTATGCTCCGGATGTGCAAAGCGGAATGGAGTGATCGTTTAAAAAAGGAAAAACAACATAGCAGGGCGCATCGCCGCCCTGCGCATGTAAGTAACAGATTACAACCTATAAAAATAAGTCCGATTTGACGACATGTGCATCAAATCGGACACCTTGCGTGCAGGGCTGCTACGTCAGCCCTGCACGGAGAAACTCGTGAAAGTGGCTAAGCCACTTTCGCGACATATAATTTACCACTCAAACCGTAAACTGATGTCCATAGCCCGCGCGGAATGGGTGAGCGCGCCAATGGAGATGATGTCCACACCCGTTTTTGCTACCTCACCTAAATTCCGCTCGCCCATATTGCCGGAGGCTTCCGTAAGAGCCTGACCGTTGACGCGGCGCACAGCCTCGGTCATATCCGCAAGCGACATATTGTCCAGCATGATGATGTCCGCTTTTGCCTGAAGCGCCTCCTCCAGTTGCTCAAAATTCTCTACTTCTACTTCGATTTTTAAAAGATGATGCGCTTGGGAACGTGCATTCACAATGGCCTGCGTGATGCCGCCTGCCGCGCGGATGTGGTTATCCTTAATCAGTACTCCGTCATAAAGGCCGGTGCGGTGGTTGGTGCCGCCGCCCATGCGCACGGCGTACTTTTCTAGGTTCCGCATGCCGGGCGTGGTCTTGCGCGTATCCACAATGACGGCTTTGGTGCCTTCCACCTGGCGGACGGCTTCGCGCGTCTTAGTGGCGACGCCGGAAAGCCGCTGTAACAGATTCAATGCTGTACGCTCGCCTGTCAAAATACCGCGGGCAGGGCCTTCGATGGTAGCAATGAGGTCGCCTTTCTTTACCTCATCACCGTCGGACACAAGCGACGTTACAGCGATCCGTTCATCGATCAGCTCGAATACGCGCTTTAGCGCAGGGAGACCGCAAACGATCAAAGGTTCCTTCGCAAGGAATTTGCCGCGGCTTCTATTCGCTTCGGGTACGGTGGAAAGCGTGGTGACGTCTCCGCCGCCGACGTCCTCCTCCAAGGCCAGGCGAATGATCTCTTCCATGCCGGGTATCTGCATTTGTTAGTCCTCCTCGCTGTCGCTTCTAAAATGTGCACCAATGCTGTTTTTGCGCCCGCGCGCGGCCGTGGCGATACACAGCGCCACCTGCGCCATATTAAGTGCCTCCACGGCAATTTTAGTGTGTAGGCTGGTCTTTTTTAGCCTATCTTCTATTTCAGAAAGTTCCGCTGTGGCGGCGGATAGATCTGCTTCGCCCCGGATGATGCCGCAGCGCGTACTCATGATGGAGCGGATGCGCTCGATCGTAGCAATATGGTTTTCCTGGACCGGTATCCCCTTGCCACCGGGCATATATTTTGGCGGCATATCCGGAAGGGAAAGGTCCACGGCATGCAGCGCGGCGCGGCGGCCGAATACAATGCATTCGAGCAGGGAATTGCTAGCCAGCCGGTTCGCGCCGTGCACGCCCGTGCAGGCCGCTTCCCCGCAGGCGTATAGGCCGGGGAGGGAGGTTTCGGCGTAAAGCCCCGTTTTGACGCCGCCCATCATGTAATGCTGTACGGGATGTACGGGAATATAATCCCGGGAGATATCCACCCCGCGCCGCAGGCACTCGGCGAATATGGTGGGGAAGCGTTCTTCCAAAAAAGTGCGGGGCCGGTGGGTGATGTCAAGATATACGAGTTTTTGCTTGGATTTCATCAGTTCGCGGAATATGGCGCGGGCCACGATATCGCGCGGGGCGAGGTCTGCCATGGGGTGTACGCCCTGCATAAAATAATCACCCGCGCTGTTAAGAAGCCGCGCACCTTCGCCGCGCAGCGCTTCGGATACCAAAAAGGAACGTCCTTCCTCATTTGCGCCGTAGAGAACGGTGGGGTGGAACTGCACGAATTCCATATCCTTGAGTGTCACGCCTGTGCGAAGGGCCGCTGCCATACCGTCCCCTGTAGCGCAGATGGCATTGGTGGTATCCTGATAGATGCGCCCGATGCCACCTGTGGCGAGTATGATGCGCCGGGTTTTGATGAGCAGCGTTTCATTATCCCCGCTCAGCGCAAGCGCGCCGGTCACGCCGCATTCGTCGTTGAGGATATCCGTGAGCAGCACATAGTGGAGCAGTTGGATGTTATCGCGCTGTTTTACCTGCTCCAGAAGTGTCTTGGTCAGATGCAGGCCGGTGGCGTCCCCGCCGCAGTGTAAGATCCGCCGCTCCTGATGTCCGCCCTCCCGGGTGCGCAAAAGCTCGCCGTATTTTCTGTCAAACGGTACACCCAAATCGATCAGGCGCTCAATATTCTCCGCAGCCTCGTTGACCAGGGTTCGCACCGCGGCCTCGTTGCATAGGCCTACGCCCGCAACAAGCGTATCTGTCATGTGCCCCTCGCGTAAAGCGAAGTCAACCTGCGTGACGGCGGAGATACCGCCCTGTGCGTACATGGAATTGCTGATTTTTTCACCCGATTTGTCGAGTATGACGCAGCGGAACGATCGTGGAAAATTGAGCGCCGCATACAGCCCCGCAGCACCCGCGCCAACAATGAGTACATCCGCCTCAAGCTGTTCGGCATTTGCGGCAGAGGTCTCTATGATTGGTATACGCATAGCAATCCTTTCGGTTATACAGGCACGGAGAACATCCGCTCCAAACTTTTCAGCGCCTTACGCGCAAGTTCCTCATCCACAGTAATTTCATGCTGCATCTGCTCCAGGGCGGTGAGCACGCTGTCCAGGCGCGTCTTTTTCATGTTGGGGCATACTTGCGTTCTTCCAGTGTTGTAGAACCGCTTGTCAGGGCAAAGCTTGCTGAGTCTATGCAGTACGCCTTCCTCGGTGCCGATCAAAAACTCCTTCGCGTCAGACCGTACGGCTTCGGCGATGATCTGCGAGGTGCTGCCCGCAAAATCCGCCAGAGAAACCACGCCCGGCAAACACTCGGGGTGAACCAGCACTTTTGCGCCCGGCAGGGCTTTGCGCGCGGCCATGACGTCCTCTGGCTTGATACGGCAGTGTGTGGGGCAGAATCCTTCCGCGAGGATAAAACGCTTTTGCGGCAGGAACTGCGCGATATACCCGCCCAGACATTGGTCGGGTACAAATATGATCTCCTCTTCTTCTAATGACATTGCGACTTTTAAGGCGTTGGAGGATGTGCAGCAGATATCGCTCACAGCTTTTACGGAGACATCCGAGTTTACATAGCACATAACGGCAGCATTGGGATGCTCTTCCCTTAGGCGCAGCACCTCTTCCGCCGTAATCATATCCGCCATGGGGCAGCCGGCGTCCAATGCGGGGAGCAACACGGTTTTATTGGGGTTCAAAATCTTTGCCGTTTCCGCCATAAAGCGGACGCCGCAGAATACGATAACATCCTCTTTTGCGTCCCGCGCGGCCTTCGCAAGCTCCAGCGAATCCCCTACGACATCCGCGATATCCTGTATTTCGCCCAGTTGGTAAAAATGCGCCAAAATCAAGGCGTTGCGTTCTTTTTTCAGTTGTTTTATGGTTTCTAAGATTTCCATGTGCGTGTTACCTTTCGTCGTTTTGCACGGGCACAATGTTGGGCAATCCGAAGAAAGCGGGGCTATGAACTCAGTATGCCCGCTTTTAAAAGTGAGAGCTCAATCTCGTCCAATATCAGCTCGCTGGGCGCTTCTATGATATGCATGTGTACGCCTCCCGTCATGGCGGAAAGCATCTGTACGCCGGGGCGGCCAAGCTGCTCAATCAACGCTTCCACCGCCTCGGGAGTGCGCAGCAGCAGTGAACCCGTTAACTCCCCGTATATGGGGTGCTCCACAATCACATCCCGCACCGTGCCGCCTGCGCGGACGATGATCATTAGCTCTTCTTTTGCATCCTCGAGCGAAGAGTGCTTGCAGGAAAGCACGCGGACCGCCCTGGGAGACGAGGGCTTGTCCACCCATACATAGCCCGCGGGAGTGGCCAGTATGGGCGCGCCGCCTGCGCGCAGCACGGCAACGTCCTGCACCACGACCTGCCTTGTGACCCCCATGCGTGCGGCAAGATCGGCACCCGTAATTGGAAGTGCTGAGGTCGCGATCAGCCGGTCTATGCGTTTGCGCCTTTCCTCGGTGTCCAATGTGCTTCTCCTTTAGGGCTGATTATGTTTCATTATAGCGGCTTGTATCGAAAAGAGCAACAGCTGTCTATACAGCTGTAAGGGGATGAATTTGATGAGTAGAACGCTGCAATGGGACAATTTTCGTCATTTTTCGCTTGTGACATGTTAGCATCGTTTGCTATGATGGTACACAGCAAGAAGAGAAAGCGGATATATATGCAGAACAATACGTACCGCGTGCTTGCGCTGGATTTGGACGGCACGCTTACCAACGCAAAAAAAGAAGTGACCCCACGCACGAAAGAAGCCATACACCGCGCAATCAGAGAAGGCGTTGCCATAGTGCTTGCTTCGGGCAGGCCGCTCATTGGAGTAGTACCCGTGGCGCGGGAGCTTGCGCTCGATATTTTAGGCGGGTATATCCTTTGCTACAACGGCGCGCTCATTTTGGAATGCCATACCAATAAGCCCGTGTTTCAGCGACATCTTCCCAAGGACGCCGTGAAGAAAATATGCGCATGGGCCAAGGGCAAGCCGGTTTACCCGCTCGCCTACGACACGCATGGCATCATCTCGCCTTACCCCGACAACCGCTATGTGCAAAAGGAAGCGTATAACAACAGGCTTAGCATCCGGCTGGTGGAAGATCTGCCGGGGTTTATCGACTACCCCATCGAAAAAATGATGCTGGTGGGCGAACCTTCCGAGGCGCAAGCCGCCATACTGGAACTCAGCGCCCGCTTCGGCGGGGAGCTGAATATATTCGGTTCCGAGCCGCCGTTTGTCGAGGTCATGCCGCTGCAGGTGGACAAGGCGTTTGCTCTGGACGTGCTGCTAAAGCATCTCGGCGCCACGCGGAGGGAGATGATCGCCTGCGGGGACGGCATGAACGATATCCCCATGCTGCGCATTGCCGGGATAAGCGTAGCCATGGAAAACGCCGTCCCGGCGGTCAAGGCGCTCGCGGGATTTGTAACGCGCTCCAATGAGGAAGACGGCGTCGCTTACGCCATTGAG
>JAEZIE010000029.1 GCA_023416175.1 Bacillota bacterium | reverse complement strand
CCGAATGCGATCCGGTCCTGGTAGGCGAGGTTCGCTTCGAGCTTCTTATCAATATAAGGAAGAAGCTCTAAAAGTACAAAGTACTGATCGGGCAGGCCGTAGCTGCCGCCGGTAAGGAGGCTAGAATGCAGCTCGTCGAATATATCCAGCCTGCCAAATGTGCCGTCCACCAGCGTATCTACCACGCGCCGGATTCGGGGCTCGCTCGCGTACAGGGCACGTGGGTCGTACTTGGAGCGGATTGCGCTAAGCTCCGGGAAGGATTTGCCGAAAATGAAATTGTTTTCGGCTCCAGCCTGCTCGACAATCTCCACGTTTGCGCCGTCGAACGTACCCAGCGTGACCGCGCCGTTGAGCATCAGTTTCATGTTCCCTGTGCCGCTTGCTTCGGTACCGGCAGGAGAAATCTGCTCGCTGATATCGGCGGCGGGGATGATCTGCTCCGCGTAGGAACAGTTATAGTTGGCAACAAACACTGTGCGCAAAAGTCCGTTCATGCTCTTATCGTTATTGATGAGCCGCGCGACTTCGTGGATGTATTTAATGATGGCCTTGGCCCGCCAGTAGCCGGGCGCGGACTTTGCGCCAAACAGGAACGCCGTGGGCGTAAAGTTGCGGATGCGTCCTTCTTTGAGACCGAAATAGATATCCAGTATGGAAAACACGTTGAGTAGCTGCCGCTTGTACTCGTGCATGCGCTTGATCTGCACGTCAAATATAAATTCCGGCGGCAACAGGATACCCTCCGCGTTCTTGATATGCGCGGAAAGCTGCACCTTTTTTTGATATTTCACGGCATTGAATGCCTGAATATCCGCCTCGGAGGTAAATCCCTTGAGTTTTTCCAGCTCATCAAGCTCCGTTACCCAGCCTTCGCCAATGCGCTGGGTAATAAAATCCGAAAGCTCGGGGTTGCAGAGCTTGAGCCAGCGGCGCTGCGTGATACCGTTGGTCTTGTTCTGAAACCGCTCGGGGTAGAGCGTATAGAAGTGCTTAAGGACGCTGCTCTTCAAAATCTCCGTATGGATCTGCGCCACGCCATTAATGGTGCGCGAGCAGTAGGAGGCAAGGTTGGCCATATGGATGACCGGCCCCTGGATGATGGCGACGTCATGGATGTTGGGGAAGCCTTTTGCCATCAACTCGCCGCAGAAGCGGGCGTTAATTTTGTAGATGATGTCGAACACTTCGGGGATGACGGATTTGAAAAGCTCCACATCCCATTTTTCCATGGCCTCGGCCATGACGGTATGGTTGGTGTAGGAAAACACGCGGCAGGCGACCTGAAATGCTTCTTCAAAGCTCTGACCTTCGAGCATCAGCAGACGGATGAGTTCCGGAATGCTCACGACCGGGTGCGTATCGTTAAGCTGTATGGCCACCATATCCGCAAAGCTAGATAAATCCCCGTGGGCGCGCTTGAAATTGTACAGGATATCCTGCAGCGAGGCGCTCGAAAGGAAGTACTGCTGCTTAAGCCGAAGCTGCTTGCCCGCATAGGTGCTGTCGTTCGGATAGAGTACGCGGGTGATATCCTCCACAGCATTCTTTTCGCGCACGGCAAGACCGTACTGTTGGTCGTTGAACGCCTGGAAGTCAAACTCTTCGATCGGCTCGCTCTGCCACAGCCGCAAAGTGCCGATGTTGTCGGAGTGATAGCCCAATATGGGCATATCGTAGGGGACGGCACGCACCGTCTGGCCTAAAAAGTGGACGTCTACGGCATGCGTGTCCCGCCGGATGCTCCATGGGTCTCCAAAACGCTGCCAATCGTCGGCGCTTTCCGCCTGAAAGCCATCCTTAAAGCTCTGCTTAAAAAGGCCAAATTTATACCGGATGCCATACCCGTCCAGCGGCAGCATGTGCGTGGCGGCGGAGTCTAAGAAACACGCGGCAAGGCGGCCCAAGCCCCCGTTACCCAAGGCTGCGTCCTCGATATCTTCAAACGCGGAAAGATCCAGCCCCTGCTGGGAAAATGCTTCGCGCACCTCTTCAAGTGCTCCCAACGAGAGCAGGTTGTTATATACCATGCGCCCCATCATGTATTCGGCGCTGAAATAATAGGCACGCCGAACGCAATCGCGGGCGTGACGGCTATTGTACCAATCCTCCGCAATGCTCGCCATGGCTTCTTCGCCAAGCGCGTTGTGGAGTTGCGTAAGCGTCGCATCTGCAAGCGAAACCTGATAGTCGCTGATCAGCCTTTGCCCGATGTTTCGCATCAAATCCTGCTTGTCCTTCATTCTGTGGCCTCACCTCAAACCAATTCACACGATCCTTGAACCGGTATTTATACTTTCATATAAGTATACCCGGTTAAAAGCGCTACACCGCACATTATATCATGCACTGCCACCGATGCAAAGCGTGCCGGATTTCCGGGAATTTTGCAAAACCTATTCCTTTCACCTAAAACAGCCCTGCATTTTATCGCCCTGTACGAGTATTCTATGCTATAATAAGAAAAAACGAAACGCGGGCGCACAGGCGTCAATACGCCGCCATGTTGCTTAATTTTTCCCACATGGGCGGCATGTAACCCACCCTGTACAAAAGGCGGCGGGCGGCAGGCGAAAAGTAAGGAGGCACCCGAAATGGATCCTATGATCATTACGTTCATTTTGCTGGGGATCGGCATCATACTCTTTGTGGTGGAGATGTTTACCCCCGGCCTTGGCATATCCGGGGCGTTGGGCACCGTGGCGTTTTTGGCGGCGGTGCTGTTCCAGGTTCACAACCCCAGGGGCATGCTGTTTCTTGCGGCGCTCATCCTGTTTATCATTGCGGTAGGGCTGCTGCTGTTTTTCCGGCTCGCCGCGAAGGGCAAGTTTGATAAAACGCGTATCATACTGCACGACCGGATTGAAGGCGAGTCCACCAACATCGTGGAAACGGCGTATGAACAGTATTTGGGCCAAACCGGCGTTTCCGTTACCCCGCTGCGCCCCGCCGGGAAGGCAAAGTTCGGAGAAGCGGTGCTTGATGTGGTAACGGGCGGTGAATTTTTGCCCGCCAACACCAATATAAAGGTCCAGCAGGTGGAAGGTTTGCGCATCCGTGTTGTCGCGGCAGCGGAAGAAAGCGCGCCGTTATAGCAGATTGCAAACAGACCCCTTTGGGGGTACGGGGGACCGGAGTCCCCCATGCTAGAATCAAATTTGGCGATTGGTTGTGCGGTGCACATCACTCCATGCAGAATACCCGAATATGTCATTCGGGTGCATGCGCGTCAGATTTGTGGAACAAAGTGCGTTCACGCACTTTTCACCTACGGAAAACCCACAGATAAAGCCGCAGACTTTATCTGCGGCATCGATTACGGCCTGAGCCGTCACGAAAGGAGAAAACCATGGACAATGTAATTTGGGCAATTCTCATCATTATCGGCGCTATCGTATTCCTTTCCATATTCTTCAGCTTCATTCCGCTGAGGCTGTGGATCGCGGCACTGGCCTCCGGGGTGAAGGTCAGCATCACGCAGCTCATCGGCATGCGCATCCGTAAGGTCATTCCCACGCGCATCGTCAACCCCATGATCAAGGCGACCAAGGCGGGGCTGACGCTACCCATCAACAAGCTGGAAGCGCATTACCTTGCAGGCGGCAACGTGGACCGTGTGGTCAACGCTCTCATCGCCTCGCAGCGTGCGGGTATCGCGCTGGATTTTGAGCGGGCATGCGCAATCGACCTGGCCGGGCGCGACGTGCTCACTGCCGTGCAGATGAGCGTCAACCCCAAGGTCATTGAGACCCCGGTCATCGCGGCTATCGCGAAGGATGGCATCGAGCTTCGCGCCAAGGCGCGCGTGACGGTGCGCGCGAACATCGACCGCCTGGTCGGCGGCGCGGGGGAAGAAACCGTCATCGCCCGTATCGGCGAGGGTATCGTCACCACCGTCGGTTCCGCGTTCAGCCATAAAGAGGTGCTGGAGAATCCGGACAGCATTTCGCGTACGGTCCTCAACAAGGGTCTCGATGCGGGCACCGCGTTTGAGATACTCTCCATCGACATCGCGGATGTGGATGTAGGCCGAAACGTCGGCGCGCAACTGCAGATCGACCAGGCGGAAGCGGATAAACGCATTGCGCAGGCAAAGGCAGAAGAACGCCGTGCAATGGCCGTTGCGCAGGAGCAGGAGAACAAAGCGGAGGCCCAGGGCATGCGCGCCAAGGTAATTGAGGCCGAGGCCGAGGTGCCGCGCGCCATGGCGCACGCGTTCCGTGAAGGAAAGCTCGGAGTCATGGATTATTACAACATGCAGAACGTCATGTCGGATACCGAGATGCGTAAGTCCATCTCCAGGAATTCCGAGCCGGAAAAGAAGGGCGAGTGACCCTTTCCGGTTAAGCCGCGGCGGGGATAGCCCTGCCGCGGCTTAGCCCTATAGGAGGCAGCATGGATATCATCCTTATCATCATCGTTGGCATTTTGTTTGCGATTGGCAGCGCAAATAAAAAGAAGCGGGAGCAGGCGGAGCGGGAAGCGAGGGCGCGTTCTGCGCAGCCCCCCGTTGCCGACCCGCGCTTTCCCCCGGCACCCTCCATGCAGGAAACACGGACACCGGCCGCTTACGGGGAGGCTTCCCCGGGTCTTGAAGGGGAGCCTGTGGCGGATCTACCGGTACGCCCCGTCCCGGTCCCGCAACGCGTACAGACGTATGAAAGCAACAACGCCCAAATGGAAGGGGGGCCCGCGGCCGCAGGCAGCGTAACCATGCCCACGGCGACGGTCGCGGCGCATATGGAGGCCACGCAGGGCCGCCATGCGACTTTGACGCGTGGTGCGGGGGTCCATGCGCATACGGAAGGCAGCATGGAAGGCCATCGCTCGGCGGCGCGAAAGCCCGAACACCATGGTTCGGTCCAGCCGCAGGATCGTCCGTTCATTGTGCCGAACATCCTCAACAGGCTGGGGC
>JAEZIE010000001.1 GCA_023416175.1 Bacillota bacterium | reverse complement strand
GCCATCGTAACGGAAGGCGCCCCGATTAATTCATGTACCGTCAATACCGCAGAAAACGCAAAAAAAATAGCGGAACTCATCGGCGCTGACGCGGGCGACATGCAGCCGCTCATCGCCCATGTGCAGTGCCGCGGTACGCTTAATAATACGCAATTAAAATACCATTACGAAGGGCTTTCAGATTGTGTTGCCGCAATGTCCATCGCGGACGGCGCGAAAAGCTGCCCCATGAGCTGCCTCGGCTTTGGTAATTGCGCGCGTGTCTGCCCGGTGGATGCTATTACAATTGTCAACGGACTTTCCACAATCGACCATAACCGCTGCATCACCTGCGGCAAATGCGTGGCGGAATGCCCGCGCCACATCATACGCCTGCTGCCCGAAAGTAGCGTGGTACGTGTGGATTGCTCCAACGTACTCAAAGGCAAAGTGGTAAGCGACAATTGCAAGGTCGGCTGCATCGGTTGCAGTATTTGCGCGAAAAGCTGTAAATACGATGCAATCACCATGGTAAACGACCTGCCCGTATTCGACTATGAAAAATGCGTGGGCTGCATGGAGTGCGCAAAAAAATGCCCGCGCCAGATCATCTGGAGCACGGGCATCAGCGAACCTGTCTTAACGGATCATATTCCCCAGAACAGCCAGATCAGTATATAGCCTGAGAGTACGGCGGCAAGCGTAAAGGGTACGCTGACTTTCATGAACTCCTGGGCTTTCACCTCATACCCTTCCTTGCGTAGTATGCCCAAGCCTGCGATGTTTGCGGAAGCCCCGATCGGCGTAAGGTTTCCGCCTAATGTCGCGCCCGCAAGCAAGCCAAAGTATAACACCGTGGGGTCTACGCCCATAAGCTGTGCAATTCCCGAGGTGACCGGCAGCATGGTTGCGATATACGGAATGTTGTCGATAAACGCGGAGAGAAGCACGGATGCCCATACCAAGAGCGTATACATCAGGAACAAGTTGTTGTTGCTGATGCTCACGAATATCCGGCTGACCTCGGTAATCACGCCCGCTTCCGTAATGCCCGCAATCACTACAAATAGCCCGGCCAGCAGCAGCAGCGTGAAATAATCGATTTCTTTGAGCGTCTCCCTGATAAATGACAATCTTCTTTTAAACAGCTCCCGCACAATTCCGATCAAAAACAGCGACACGCAGATGATTCCGTTGATGTTGCGCGGTTTATTAGGCAGGAATGAAGCAAGAATTAAGAGAACAATGGTAGAGACCAACAGCACCGTAGGAAAATAGTCTGTGACCACTGTCCGCTCTCCCATGCTGATGGGCTGGCGTTGCTTCCGAAATACATAGAGCAGCACAAACGCAGAAACGATTGCACCGATCTGAACAATGAAAAACATGCCCGGACGGTTCTTGTAGAAGAAAAAGTCCAGAAAATCCATATTGGCGTAACCGCCCAAAAGTATAGATGTCGTATCCCCAACCAGCGTTGCAGCACCCTGCAGGTTTGATGAAATGGCGATTGCGATAATGGGCATCACGGGCGATATTTTAAGTTTTTTCGAAATATCGAGCGCCACGGGCGCTACCATCAGCACGGTCGCCACGTTATCCACAAACGCGGAGATGAGACCTGCAAACAGGGCTAAGGCGATGATCGCCCATCTAACGTCCGGCATTTTATCCAGTATCATATCCGCAAGTAGCGCGGGCATCTTGGAATCGATAAACAGCGCCACAATGCCCATGGTGCCGAATATCATTAGGATGACGTTCCAGTCGATGGCGGAAAACAGCTTATTGACCGGCAAAATCCCCAGTATGATGAAGAGGGCCGCGGAAACAAGCGCGATATAGGCGCGTACTTTGGGGAAAGCGATCAGGCACACATAGGTTACAAGAAACAGGATCAGAGCAAGCGTCATGTAAGAGTACCTCCATATTTTTGGGGCCGGGACGTCCGCATCTGCCTATCCGTTCGTCTCGCCCTATCTCGATTTCAATAAAATCAGATCATCGTCTGCATGCAGTTCGGTTTTCGCGTCCAACACCCCGATCACCTCGGAATCCCGGATAATGGCGATGATGTTGATGCCTTCCTTTTGCCGCAGACGCAGCTTTTCCAAACTCTTTCCGACCCAGCTCGGAAGGGGTTTCATTTCTATGATGTCATATTTATCGGATCGATGAATGGATTCCATTAGCCCGTTTGTGATCAGGCCGTATGCGACCCGCTCCCCCATCTCTTTTTCAGGAAGAATAACCCTGTCCACGCCAATGGACTCCAGAATGAGTTTTTGACGTGCGCCATTCGCTTTTGCTATGATATAGGGCACCTTGAGTTCCTTCAATATGGTTGCGGTTACGGCGGCCGCCTCGAAATCCACGCTGAACGCAATGACCACCACATCGAAATTTCCTATGCCCAATTTCTCCAACACGGCTTTGTCGGAGGCGTCCGCCTGCACGACATGGGTCACGGAATCGCATACCTCATGCACCACATGCTCGTCGACATCGCAGCAGAGCACGTGATGGCCGTTTTCATACAGCGTGCGCGCCATGCCCCGTCCAAACTTCCCAAGGCCAAGTATGGCAAACTGTGTGTTTTCGTCAACCGTAATCTTATACATATGTTTTTACCACCTTTTATACTATTGCTTAACCGATCATGACGTCCTCGTCCGGATACTGAATGCGCTCGTTTACGGTGCTTGTGCGCTGCTGGAGGGAAAGTATGATGGTGATTGGCCCTATCCTTCCCACATACATACATAGCATCAGAAGCAGCTTTCCAGCGGGAGAAAGGAAGGGCGTAATGCCGGTAGATAAGCCCTCCGTACCCAGCCCCGAAGCTACTTCAAAGAGCAGCTCGGCAGGGGTATGAGAAAACAGAGAACCTTGCTCCGTAATCGCAAGGATCATACCTCCGCCCAACCACAACAACAGCATGATCACAATAATGGTCAATGCCCGAAGCAGCGCAAACGTAGGCAGCGTTCTGCCGAATGCGAAAATGTTTCTCCTGCCTTTTAATGTACCCCAAACGCTCAGGAACAGGATGGCGACCGTAACGGTCTTCATGCCGCCCGCCGTACCGCCCGGCGATCCGCCGACGAGCATCAGAATGCTGGATACCATTTTGGAAGTCTCACTTAGCCCGTTCTGCGCTATAGTAAAGAAGCCCGCCGTACGCAGCGTGATGGATTGGAAGAAGGAGCAAAGCACTTTTCCGGAAACCGAGAGCGGGCCCAGCGTTTCCGGGTTATTGTACTCCGCAATGAAAAAATAGCCCGCGCCAGCCACAATGAGGACCGCAGTCGCAATGAGCGCAAGCTTGGAGTGCAGCGAAAGCCTATGCGACTTTTTGATGTCCGGCTTTACTTTATACTTCAGCTTAAGGCCCAAATCTCGCCATACCGAAAAGCCGATGCCGCCCATCACGATAAGGCCCATGATCACAAGGTTGATGACTGGATCGGCTGCATAGGGCATCAGGCTGAATTCACCGATATTGTCAAATCCGGCATTGCAAAAAGCGGAAACAGAGTGGAATATGCCATTTGCGATCGCGTTGTACCAGACAAAGCCCTTGCCAAAAAAGAAGAAGGTCAGTATCAGCGCGCCTATGCCTTCGCAAATGAATGTGCCGCGGATGACAAGTAAAACCAGGCGAACCATGCCGCTCAAATCGTTGACATTGAATGTGGCTTGTACAGTCAAACGGTCCTTTAATGTTACCTTCCTGCCAAGGTGGACAATAAAGTATGTAAAAATTGTGATGATACTGAGCCCGCCAATTTGAATCAGGAGCAATATGACGATCTTTCCGAAAACGCTCCATGTTGCAGCGGTAACAAGCGTGGTTAACCCTGTAACGCAAACAGCCGAAGTAGCGGCAAAAAAAGCATCCAGTGGTTTTACAACTACCCCCGGCTGGTGTGAAACTGGCAGGCATAACAGCAGGCCGCCGGATATGATGACCGCCAGGAAACTGATGGCGATCAGCCTGGGCGCTGACATATTCTTTTGTATTTTTGCAAATGTTTTCATATCGCCTTATTTATCTCTTCTATATATTGCAGACCGTACTATTATACCTGTTTTTACGGTTCTCAGTCCATATGTCTCTCCCCATTGTGCCGTATAAACGGCGCATACAAGCGTTGGTTAGTTTTTCTGGCCCTTCTAGGACAACGCTTCGCATTCATATGATGGTAGTACCAAGCCTGGGAGGCCATGTATGGCCCGTATTAATGTGGAATGCCCTATTCCGGATGATAAGCTCAGGTGGGATCATCCGCTGCTGCAGCTCGTAATGCTTAAGTCTCTCAAAGCACAAGGAGCCATTTCCGAGCCTGTCTATTTGCGTTGCCTTGCGCTAATGCATCTGTCGGATGACTATGGCACGCTAAAAGAACGAATAACCGGAGACGATAGGTCATGAAGCCGTCCGTTGAAGCGATCCGCTCCCAATTAGTCTGTGGAAAACGGATTGCAGAAATTCCGCTCAAAGTCACGTATTATGCGCGGGTCAGCACGGACCGGGACGAGCAGCGAAACAGCCTAATCAACCAAAGCACATATTTTGAAGACAAAATACGTTCCAACCCTGCATGGACATATTTGCCGGGTTATATCGACGAAGGCGTGACAGGCACGTCAACGAAAAAGCGATCGGAATTCTTACGTATGGTGGCGGATGCCAAAGCGGGGCTGTTCGATCTTATTTTGACCAAGGAGGTTTCCCGCTTTGCCCGCGACCTGTTAGATTCCATTGCCTATACCCGGGAGCTGTTGCGCTATGAGGTAGGCGTGCTGTTTGAAGATACGGGCCTTAATACCATGGATGCCGACTCAGAATTCCGCCTGGCCATTATGGCAACCGTTGCCCAGGAGGAATCGCGTAAGCTGTCTGAACGTGTGAAATTCGGGTGGAAGCGTTCTCAGGAGGCCGGAAAACGCCACGGAGCCTTAGCGCCTGTGGGATATGTATTCAACGATGACATCAACGGCTATGCTATCGACCCTGAAACCGCTGCTGCCATAGCATATATCTACCGACGCTATGCGGAGAATATCGTAGGCACCCGGGCCATTGCGCAGGAGCTCAAAGACTTGGGCTATGTCAACCGCAACGGGAACATGTATTATCCAAGTACCATCCGCCGCATCATTCTGAACCCGCTTTACAAAGGCTATATCGTCAGCCGCAAATCCGAGAGTCTTTCCTACCGCAACCAGAAGAAGCAATATCATCCTCCTGAAGAGTGGCTGCTCCATTACGACCCTTCGCGCGTGCCGCCGCTGGTCACAGAGGAAGAATGGGAAGCAGCTAACCGGATAGCCCAATTGCGCAGCGAATTTATGGAGGGCGTGGATTGCAGCGCTCAGCTCAAAGCAGGCGGCAAATATCCGTACACGGGCAGGATTCTTTGCGCTCTACACAATTGCAGCTACCAGCGCGCGCAGCAGCAGTGGTATGCTGGCGGCGAACGAAAAAAGCGCGATTATTGGCGCTGCGCCTGCTATAAACGCGTTGATCAGGCTATGCGCTGCGCCACACCGCTGCTGTACACGGACCAGCTTAACATGCTCATGCGCAATCTGTTTGCAACATTGATCGATGCAACGCCGAGTGCTTCCCTGTTTGAGGCGGTGCAAAAGGCGCTTTCCGGCCAGACATTTTCTTCTGATCTAGTAAAATTGGACGAACGCATCTTACAGCTCCAAAGTAAAAAAACAAAATTGTTAAAGGGCTGGATGGATGGCGTGGTACAGGATGCAGATTATCGCGCGGCGGCTCAGGATCTCCAATCCAAAATTGCGGCGCTTGAAGAGCAAAAATCTCGATATGCCATGCAGGAACAGCAGGAGGGCAGAAAAGACCATGGCTTGGAACAACAAATACTCAAAAACGCCGCCATCTGTACGTATGAGGTG
>JAEZIE010000145.1 GCA_023416175.1 Bacillota bacterium | reverse complement strand
AAGGGATCGTTGCCCGCAGCCTGCAGGGCTGTAAGCTTATCCCTTCTGATTTGGAGCAATTCGCTCAGTTCCTGCTGACTAAGCTCGTCCGGTATCTGGTCTGCCGAAACGGCAGGGTCAAACTGTTGCATTTTGAACTTTCCTCTCTTGGGGTTACTGCTTCTTAATAGCCAATATCCGCCAGCGCATGGTACCGCTCGGCGTCTGAACATCCACGGTATCGCCCGCTTTGTGGCCCAAAACAGCCATGCCTACGGGGGATTCGTTGGAAATGCGGCCCTTTTCGGGGTCCGCTTCGGCGGAGCCGACAATGTGGAAATCCCGCTCGATGCCGACCTCTTCGTTTTTGAGCGTAACGACTGCGCCCACGTTCACGGTCTCCGTATCCAACGCATCCTCGTCTATGATGATCGCATTGCGCAGCATGTTTTCAAGCTGAACGATATCGTATTCGTTTTTCGCCTGTTCATTTTTCGCGGCGTCATATTCCGCATTCTCGCTCAGGTCGCCAAAAGAACGCGCGATCTTGATCTGCTCGGCGATCTCCATTCTGCGCGTTGTTTTTAGGTATTCCAATTTTTCTTCGTATTCCCTGATGCCACCCGGCGTGAGCCTGACGTCTGCCATGCGCTTGCCTCCTACTTCAATATGATACTACTCTCAAACAAAAAGCTGCCGCTTTTTACATGGTCGCGCAGACGGAATAAATCCACCCGCGCTCCCGTCGCTACGCGGCGCGTGCCGCTATCGCATCACGATACGAATCTCGTTTCTAAAACGGGATTGGTATTGATCTACCATAGACGCTTAAATGTACACGAACAAAGCCATCCATGCCGATAGTCCTAACCATTATAGAAGCCGACCCCGCCCTTGTCAAGATAAACGGAGACAGGACGAGTTCGATTTCATACTTTTATTCTGTGGGCTCCTGGTCCTGTGCGTGGGCATCCAGATAGGAGCGCAGCATATCTTCCAAATCCCCAAGCGATTCACAGGAATTCACCCGGACGCGCAGCTGCGCCGCATGCGGAAGCCCGTGAAGATACCAGGCGATATGCTTGCGCATTTCGATAATGCCGTGCGCACCCCGATAGTCCTGCTGCATCCTCGCATGACGTATTGCGAGCGCAATGCGCTCTTGAAGCCCGGGGGCTTCTGATTGCTCCCCGGAAAGCGCCGCTTTGCAGGCCCGGAATATCCAAGGATTGCCCATCGCCCCCCTGGCGATCAGTACGCCATCGCAGCCGGTCTTTTCGCGCATACGAAGCATATCCTCTGCCGAATAAAGATCCCCGTTGCCCAGCACCGGGATATTCACCACCGCCTTGACCTCGCCTATGATGCCCCAATCCGCCCTGCCGCTATACCCCTGCGTGCGCGTTCTGCCGTGCACGCAAATAGCGGACGCCCCGCTCTTTTCGGCCATTTTGGCGAATTCGACGGCATTTACGCTCCCCTCATCCCATCCCTTGCGGAATTTGACGGTTACAGGCAGCTTCACGGCCTTATTCACCGCCTCAATGATTTTTGCGGCAAGAGGAATATCGCGCATGAGGGCGCTGCCCTCCCCGTTGCCCACGATCTTATGGGCGGGACAGCCCATGTTGATGTCGATGAGCGCGACTTTGCCTGCGTAGTCTTCCTCAAGCCGCCGCGCGATATCCGCCATAATGGCGGGCTCGGAGCCAAATATCTGGAACCCGCAGGGCTCTTCTATGGAAGCGGTTTCGAGCAGCTTTTCGGTATTTTCGTTGCCATAAAAAAGGCCCTTTGCGCTCACCATTTCGGTGAATGTCAGATCGCAGCCCATCTCGCGGCACAGGACGCGAAACGGCAGATCCGTAACGCCCGCCATCGGGGCCAACGCCACGGGAAAGCCGGAATAAGGCGTTATTTTGCTCATGCTGTCTCTTTCGGCTCGGGTGTGGGTGTCGCCATAGGCAGCGGCGTCATCCGAAGGTCCGGCGTGGGCCTGGGCGCTTGGGAAGGTGCAGCCTCAAGAAGCTGCATCTGGTAAATATACCAGCGTCCGTCTTCGATACGAAAGCGGATCAAGTAACGCGCTTCCTCCCACTTGGGCAGGACCGCGGTGGTATCTTCTTCGTTCGTGTTTTCCTGCTCCGCCTGCTGCTCGTTCCACTTGCCCGTCAGATTTACCATACGGTCTACAACAGTGACTGTCGCAGTCTCTGACCACGGGAGGACGGAGACTTTTTCCACTTCCACGCGGTAATCGTAACCTGTGATGGTATACGGCTGATACGTATTGCTGTAGAGTGCGGGGTCGTTTTCTAAAAACTGATCCGTATAGTATTCAGCGAGCGCGGTTTGATCACCCACCTGCAGGATGCAGGCAGCCCTTAGCTGCAAGCCCTCCACAGAAAGAATATAAAGGTTAGAAGCGTTCATCGCCGTAGAGAACGCTCCATATCCCAAAGCCGCAAGCAGCAAAATCAGCAGCAGCGTGCGCATAAAAAACCAGATGCCGCGCCGCCATATGGCGGGACCGGTCAATTGTTTTTCAGTTGTGGCCTGCATGCCGTCACCTCTTTCTATCCCAGCATGTACTTGACCATCATACCATAAAGCGCGAATTTTAAGAAGTAAAAAGAGCGTGAAAAGAACTGAGGCCCCATACTTTTTCTTATTTCCCTTTTCCATTAGGCGTTCGGCATCTCCCCTGAAGACGCGGCGCTCTAAATGCGCCGTTTCCTTGAAACCCTACTAGTGAGTTGGTCGATACTAAAAAAGCCGCCGCTTGTTGTCAAGCGGCGGCTTTTGTTTCGGTTACTTACTCGATGACGCTGGTAACGACGCCCGCGCCGACCGTACGGCCGCCTTCGCGGATAGCGAAGCGCAGACCCTCTTCGATCGCGATGGGGGTGATCAGCTTGATGGTCATCTGGATGTTGTCGCCAGGCA
>JAEZIE010000127.1 GCA_023416175.1 Bacillota bacterium | reverse complement strand
CTTATCAACCTCTATTTTCTTCCCGTTCTCTTCTATAGGAACCTTTGCAAACACCCAACCATCTACCGCGTTGGGGTCAACGCCCGCCGCGATGAACGGTTCCGGATTTAACACAAACACGATGTCTTTATCATTTTTGCTCATATCCTTGGCCCACTCGAACATGTTGCCGTTCCCAAGTTTTACGCCATAATGGTCCAGCGCCGTGTGATAACCGATGCTGTCGCGGTAGAGGTTTACAATCTGCTCGTAAGCCGCTAGCGGGGTCACCTCGCCGTTGTACTTCAATTCGTCGGTGCCAAGTTTTGTACCCACCATCAGCATATCCTCATAGTACTGAATGTTTTCAGGAAGCTTTGTGTTATCCAGGCCCGCGTCGATAAAGGGCCTTGCGTCAAGTTCTATCATGACGTCGTGGAGCGGGCTCTTGCTGTAATCTTCGCTCCAGATAAACCGCACGGTGTCGTCCGGGGCGGAAAGCGACCAGCCGGCGTTCATTTCATCAGCCTGAACCTTGTCAGGGATGGCGTTCAATACGGCACCAAACGAAGCAACGGATTCTTTCCCCACCACGTCAAGCTGTTTGCAGCCGACGAGCGCAAGCATGGCAATCGCTCCGGCGCAAAGTAAAATACCCAATTTCGTAGCCTTTTTCATATCCATTTCCTTTCACCGTGCTGCTTTGAAATTTTTCAATCGTAATGCGTTGGTCAGTACCGATACCGAGCTTAGGCTCATAGCGGCTGCCGCAAATATCGGGTTCAACAGGGGACCGCCAAACAGGTGCAGTACGCCCGCCGCAATGGGGATGCCGATGACGTTATACCCAAATGCCCAGAACAAATTCTGCTTGATGTTGCGGATTGTCCTTTTGCTCAGGTTGATGGCTGTCGGCACATCCATCAAATCCGAGCGCATCAGCACGATATCAGCACTTTCCATCGCCACATCCGTGCCGGAACCAATCGCGATGCCGATATCGGCCTGCGCGAGCGCGGGAGCGTCGTTAATGCCGTCGCCCACCATAGCAACCTTATGGCCCTCATTCTGCAACTTCTTGACCTCGTTGGATTTATCCTGCGGCAGCACCTCGGCCAATACCCGGTCGATGCCCACCTGGCGTGCGATAGCTGCTGCGGTCTTCTTGTTGTCGCCCGTGATCATGACAACCTGGATGCCCATCTTATGAAGGCTTTCGATTGCAGAGCGGCTAGATTGCTTGACAACGTCCGCTACGGCGATGATGCCGGCAATTCTATCGTCCAGCGCTATGTACATCGGGGTCTTTCCTTCTTCGGCCAGCCGGTCGGAAGCCGCTTCGAGCTCGGACAGGGAGATGCCCCGTTCGTCCATCAGCTTCCGGTTACCCGCGAGCACGATCTGACCGTTGATGCGGGCCTCAATGCCGCGCCCGGTGAGCGCGGTGAAACTCTCCACCGCAAGAAACTCTAAGCCCTTTTCCTGCGCGCCCAGCACGATTGCCGTGCCTAAGGGGTGCTCGGACCCTTTTTCCGCCGAAGCGGCAAGTTGCAGCAGAACGTCCGCCTGTATCCCGCCTGCCGTCAGCACATCGGTTACGGTAGGTTTACCCTCGGTGATGGTGCCCGTCTTGTCGAATACGATGGTATTGATTTTGTGCGCAGTTTCAAGCGCCTCGCCGCCCTTGATGAGAATGCCGTTCTCAGCACCCTTGCCTGTACCCACCATGATTGCCGTGGGGGTCGCAAGGCCCAACGCGCAGGGGCAGGCGATAACCAGTACCGAAATGAATATGGTGAGCGCGAACTCAAGATCCCTTACGCCGAAGTACCACGCGACGCCCGCGAGAACCGCGATGACGCAGACGATAGGCACGAAATACCCTGATACGATATCCGCCATCTGGGCAATGGGCGCTTTGGAGCCCTGGGCGTCCTCCACCAGCTTGATGATCTGGGCAAGTGCGGTGTCGCTGCCAACTTTCTCTGCCCGGAAGCGGATCGCGCCGTTGGTGTTGATGGAAGCGGCATACACGCTGTCTCCCGCCTTTTTGTCCACCGGCATGCTCTCGCCCGTCAGCATGGACTCATCAATTGCCGTATGGCCTTCCAATACCGTGCCGTCTACCGGAATTTTCGCGCCGGGCTTAACCACGATGACGTCGCCGACTTCAACTTCTTCGATGGGGATTTCTTTTTCCTCCCCGTTCTGGATGACGATCGCTACTTTAGGCGCAAGCCCCATCAGCTTCTTGATGGCCTCGCTTGTGCGGCCTTTTGATACGGCTTCGAGGGATTTCCCGAGCAATATCAGCGTGATGATCACGCCCGCCGTCTCAAAGTAAAGCGCCTCCACCGCGCCAAAGTTCCCGCTTGCGATCTGCCACACGTTGTACGCGCTATATATAAACGCGGCAGTCGTGCCTATGGCGATGAGCGAGTCCATGTTGGGGCTGCGCTGTATAAGCGCCTTAAACCCCACGGTATAGAACCTGTAGCCCACGCCGATCACGGGAAGCACCAACAAAAGCTCCATGAGCGCGTAGATCAGCGGATAGTTCATCGGGTCAAGCGCCGCGGGGAATGGCAGCCGCACGAATGTGATCATCGGCGCCATCGCGATGTACAGAAGCGGCAGGGAGAATACGGCGGAAACGATGAATTTGGTCCACAACGTTCGGATCTCTTTCTGCTTGCGCGCACGGTCCTCATCCGAGGCCGCGGTCTTTTTTATTTCAAGCGCCTTGTAGCCCGCTTTTTCAATGGCTTCCCGTATGGCGGAAAGCCGTACCTGCTGCGGATCGTAGGAAATGGTCGCCTTTTCCGTGGCAAAATTCACCGAAACGCTCTCCACCCCGTCCAGTTTGCGGATGGCCTTTTCCACGCGTTGCGCACAGGCCGCGCAGGTCATATCACCAATGGGTATGGCAACTTCCGTATGCTGCTTTTTTTCCTCCACCTCGTATCCGATTTTTGTTACGGCTTCCTTTATGGCAGAAAGCGGAAGAGCGCCTTCATCATATTCCACAAACAGCTTTTCGCTGGCGAGATTGACGTTGGCCTGCCCGATACCGGGAAGCTTGCGTACGGCCTTTTCGATGCGTTGCGCGCAGGCCGCACAGGTCATGCCCCGAATGCTTAATACTTTACTTTCCATCTTGTGGACCACCTCACTCCTTATTGGTCGCTCCGCCCTTGACGGACAATGAAGCTTATGCTATTATTCTAACCGTAACAGTGTTTAAAACAAGTACGCACTATATTGTGCTATACTACCCAAAACGATAGTATGGAGGTACCCCATGAATTGCACCCACAGCGGCCTAAACTGTCCCGTTGACGCAACGCTACGCCTGATTGGCGGAAAATACAAATCACTGATTTTATGGCACCTGGTGAACGGAACCCTGCGCCATGGGGAGCTGCAAAAGCTCATCCCGCAGGCCACGCCCAAAATGCTAACCCAGCAGTTGCGCGAACTGGAAAATGATAATTTGCTTATGCGCACGGTTTACCCCGTTGTCCCACCCAAGGTGGAATACTCCCTTACGGAGTTTGGCAGTAGCTTAAAGCCAATACTCGCCGCCATGTATGAGTGGGGCGCCGGATACATGCGGGACAACGGCCTCAAAGCCAGCTGCTCCATGACTCAGCACGTAAGCGAAGGCTGAAATTTCTCGAACAATCTGAGCCCGCAATGTCAGGAATGACTCTCCCGGCCGTTTCACATCATTATTGTGAAACAGCCGGGAGTTTTTATTACGTATTCCGGTCATTGTATGGAGAAACATTTGACCGCATTATTTTTTCTTATCTCTGCCTACGAAAAGAAATCCGATTGCAATCGCCGCAAGCGGCAATATGCAATGCCAGTGGCTCAGTATAAACTCCATCGTAACCGCCTTTCAACCCGGTACCGGATTAATGGCAGCTAGGGGCCGCGCTGTCCGACTCGAAATAGGAAGACGGCCAGATCATGGTCTCATAGCTCCCCACTTCTTCTTTGATCGCCTCGATATCGATATCCTCGATATCTTCCACCACTTTTATATACCCATAGAAGGCATTGTCCTGGGTGGAAAAATCAAAGCTATCCGTGGGATACAGGTACAGCGTGGTTTCACCTTGTTCCATTGGGAATTGCGTATAGTAGGCAGGGAACAGCAGCGCGGCATTTCCGGGGCGGGAGGATTTGTTGATAACGGTCCACTCCGTATCCACATCCGCCTGAAGAACAACGATGGCGGGCTTCATCCCCTCATCCGTCAATTCAATTTCCACTGTCTGAACGCCATCCTTAATCGTTCCTACCACAACTGCATCGGTAGAGATGCTCACCCCTGCGGGGACAGGTTCGGTTTGCGTGTCACCCTGGGCGGGCGCGGTGGCGGGTTCTTCAGCGGCAGGCGTTTCTGCCCCTGCTTCCACCACGGTGATGGAGCTTCGGATCATGCCCATCCAGCAGCTGTATGGGAATTTGCCCGTCTTATCGGGCGTAAACTCAATGACGTTTTCGCCGGGCTGGAATTGGTATTCGATATTGTACTCCGGAATGAATATCCGGTTGTTGCAGCCGTTGATATCTTTTTTCGCCGCGTTAATCGTCCATTTAACGGGCGTGCCCGCTTGCACGGTAATGGCCGGATATTTGCCGGATGCAAGCGTGGAGGTCACGATCTGCACCCCATTTTCAACCTTAACTCCCGCATTGCCGCCCTGCGGATCTTTCTTCGCGGGGTTTTGTGCGCTCTGCTGTGCGCTTTGGGGAGCCAGCTCCGGCAGGGAGAACCCGGACAAGGCCCAGCCCTGTGTGAACATGGACATGCCCAGTACCACCACCAGCACTGCGCCCACCGTCATGACCTTGCGGGTAAACCGCTTGCTCAATACGGAGCTAAGCGCGCCAAGACCGAACATCAGCGGGACTGTACCTAAGCTAAAGAGCATCATGGACAGCGC
>JAEZIE010000293.1 GCA_023416175.1 Bacillota bacterium | reverse complement strand
GCCGCAATCACAAGAAGCCCGCACAGCAAGAGGCCGAGAAGGAGCAGCTTGCGGAACCGGAACCGCGCAAGCAGAAAAGGCATGCCATGCCGCTCTATGATATGGATACGGCAGCGCTTTCCACGCTTTAGTGGCCTGAGTCTATAAAAATCCTTGGCGCGCATTTCTAAAGTCAAGCGTGCGCGGCTTTCTTTTTTTACGTTCCAGACGGGAATACCGGCCAGAAGCATGGCGTTAAGCACGCGTTCCAGGCCGAGGCCGTCCAAACGTATCATAACATATCCGGACAGAGAATTCCACATCTTTACCACCTGCCGCCTAAGCCGTTCACAAGCCTTATGGGCTTATTCACTCGTGTTTACTCCGCGTACCCGATCTGCGAAATTACCCCCCGCACATAAGCGCGGCCTGTGGAGAGTTCCAGCAGATTTAAGTCGGTCCCGCTGATTTCCAGAACGCCCTCATGCGTGGTCAGGCGGATGCGCGAGGGATCGTACTGCAGTACGCCCGTGTGGTTTTCCACCAGCAGATCGCCCCGCCCCACCATGGTAAGCTTGGGCACGGTCGCATCGGTCTCCACCGGCAGATCCAGCTTGGTTAGTAGCTGCCTGTTCCATGGAGCCTTATGCGCCCGTTTTTTCGGTATCTTTGTGCCCGTAGCCTTCTTCTTTTTCCCTGCCATACGCATTAAAGCCCCCCAATTTCCGCTCCCCGCAACGAGGATTCTCTACAGGCTATGCGGCGGCAGGCTTAAATAGTCAACCCCGCCCAAAACGGAATATTATTCCATTTTTCATGTTTTTTTGACCGTGATTAGGCCATTTATCCCCTTTTTTCGCGGCTTTTCCATACTTTTGCGCATGGTGCCGAAGGGTCTTAGAGCCGGATAAAATGTACGGCTTCGGCAATCATAGAGAGTACCGAGATGCAACAGGACAAAGGGGGAACCGTTATGGCGCTCAACAAGGTGGAAATTTGCGGCGTAGATACCTCAAAGCTTCCGGTGCTCACCCAAAAACAGATGCGCGCGCTTTTGCTGCGCGTCAAAGAAGGGGATACCGGTGCACGGGATGAATTTTTGCGCAGCAATCTGCGCCTTGTGTTGAGCGTGATTCAGCGGTTCACCAACCGCGGGGAGCAGATGGACGACCTGTTTCAAGTCGGCTGCATCGGCCTGATTAAGGCGCTGGATAACTTTGACTTGTCGCACGACGTCAAGTTTTCCACCTACGCCGTACCCATGATCATCGGCGAGGTGCGAAGACACCTTCGTGATAACAACACCATCCGCGTCAGCCGTTCTTTGCGGGACGTCGCCTACAAGGCGCTCCAGGCGCGCACGAGGCTGATGGATTCCCTCACCCGTGAGCCCACCATCGCCGAAATCGCAAAAGAGCTTGAGTTGCCCGAAGAGGAGATTGTGTTCGCGCTCGACGCCATACAGGACCCCATCTCGCTTTACGAGCCCATCTACCACGACGACGGCGACGCCATATTCGTGATGGACCAGATCGGCGATGCCAAGGTAAACGACGCGCTTTGGCTGGACAACATCGCCATTACGCAGGGCATTTCCCACCTTGGGGACCGCGAACAGCGAATTGTGAAGATGCGCTTTTTTGAAGGCAAGACACAGATGGAGGTCAGTAAGGAAATCGGCATCAGCCAGGCGCAGGTGTCAAGGTTGGAGAAGAACGCTTTGAAGCATATGCAAAAGTATGTGTAGGGCAAGCTGCCGGCGAGCACCCTTCGCCGAGCTTTTATCCATAAATGCGCGCCGGAAACCCGGCGCGCATCATTTATATATGTAAGTATGAAGAACAATTATTCCATGCGTGCGATTTCCTTGCGCAGCCGTTTGATGATGCGCTTTTCCAAACGGGAAATGTAACTTTGGGAAATGCCCAGCATATCCGCCACCTGCTTCTGCGTGCATTCCCGGTCAGAATTGAGCCCGAACCGGAGCTGCACGATCTTCTGTTCCCGCGCCGTCAGCTTGTTGAGCGCAGAAAGCAGCAGTTCGCGGTCCACTTCGTCCTCGATCCCCCGGCCAATCAAATCCCCTTCGGTGCCCAAGATATCCGAAAGCAACAATTCATTACCGTCCCAGTCGATGTTGAGCGGCTCATCCAGGGAGACTTCCATCTTGAGCCTGCAGGTGCGCCTCAAATGCATCAGGATTTCGTTCTCGATGCAGCGGGAGGCGTAGGTCGCAAGCTTGATGCGTTTATCCGGATCGAACGTATTAACAGCTTTGATTAGGCCGATGGTGCCGATGGAAATCAGATCTTCGATGCATACGCCGGTGTTCTCGAATTTTCGCGCGATATAGACCACCAGCCGGAGGTTGCGTTCTATGAGGATATGCGGCGCCTCTTCATCCCCGGCGGAAAGGCGGTCGATCCATTCCTGCTCCTCCTCCACTGTGAGCGGCGGCGGCAGCGTTTCTCCCGAATGGACATAATAGACGCCCCTGGGTCTTCGGAACAGAACCCGGTACAGCCAAGCGATCAGTCTATGCACGATGTACTTCCTCCCTGTTGCAATTGCCCCAACTAAACCTTGAAAACTTGGCGGTTTTTTTGCCACCATGCTGCGGCAAAAATACTCGCAATACCTACGGGTATTCCTGTGCCCTTTTCTTGCGAAGGCCCGCAGGCCAAGTGTCCGTAGGCGTCTCCCGCCGAAGGACCTAGTGGCAAATATCCGCGCCAATCTGAATTCACAATTTAATTGGTGGAGCAATACGCTTATATATACTTTCCGGCGGTAACGCATTGTTACCCACAATGGCCTTGGCCCCCACGATCGGCACCGGAGAGCGGGCGACCATAATATCCGTACTATGCCAGATCCCTTCGATGCAAATCTTTGCGGATTGGGCGCGGCGCACATATAAAAGCCCTTCCCCGTTTACGCCGCAGTAGCGTACCGGATATCCTTCTTCCTGCTTCCCCATTAGCACTGTGGAGCAAACAAGCACCACGGGCAGTCCGGTCACTGGCTCGTTGAGAAGGTTTCCGGTGTCGATGAGCGCGTCAAGCTCCAGTTCCGCGCCGTCCAATGTAAAGCGGAGTGGTACATGCAGCGAGCCTGTGCGCGCCGCATTGCGTAAAGCACGAAGTATGCGGGGCAGCAATGCCGCAAGTACAATGGCAACGAGCGCTGCGCGGGTCTCCACCGTCCCGACGAGCACACCGTTTTTCATGCCGGAATTTTCGCTCTCTCCCAGCAGGAAGGTAAGGAGCAACATAAGGCCGCCCAGCAACGCCGCACACAGCAGCACGCAAAGAAGGCCGCGCAGATATGCGCGCCATCCGTCCGCCCGCAAACCGAACGCCAGTACGCAGGCAAACAACAACTTAGGAACGGGCGTGAGCAAAACCGAAAAAAACCACAGGGAAAGAAGTGCAAATACGCCACCCGCAAAGCACAACCCCGTTGAAAGCGGGAGCCTCACCCGCAGCCCCGAAAGCGCCGCGGCAAGCAACAGCACGCAAAGGTTCATCAGCGTATTGTCCAGCAGGAACCATTCTATGGAGATCCGCATGGGCTACCTCTTCTTTTGTGGCGCATACTCCGCCCGTTCGGTCAGGTGGACACAGTATAGCATACGGGACATATAAAATTTGTAGAACAACAGAATGCCATACATGCGAGATTTGATAAAAAATGGCCGTACGCAATTGGAATTGCGTACGGCCAAATAAGTGGTCAATCCCGCTTCTCAGGTTCTCAATCAGGCAAAATTCCAAGCTCAGGCAGCCTGGAATGTTCTGAAAACAGCCGGAAATTTACAATCTTAATACGGAAGAATCTGTTTTAAGATGCGTCATATATCGGTTTCTTTTACAATATCCGCGTTTCATTCCCTCCCGATTGCGGTGATGCAATTGCTTTTTCTGCAAACGAGCATGAAAAGGACAGCCATCCTTGGCGCCGCTTTCGCTTTTGGGGGTCGGCGCTTTATAGTACGATAAGTTGCCTATTCTTCCTGGGCAGCACAGTCCGGCAGATTTGCGAGAAGCCCTGCCACCCCGTTGACTGGAAGTGAGAACGCGATACAGCGCGCATCCGTATGGCAGCCTTTTTGTTCGGTCACGGCCAGCATGATCTTGCGGCTGATTTCCTTTTTTGCTACGATATAGAGCATCTCTTTTTCGGGCTGTATGGAGATGCCAAAGAACTTTTCCGCATGCTGCAGCCCCACGCCGCGCGCATGGAGTATGGTACCGCCCGTGGCCCCGGCGGCCCTTGCGACATCCATGACTTCCACGGAATATCCCTGGTTCGAAATAATCACGATCAGATCGTGCTGATAGGACTGTTCCATGGCTTTTTCTCCTTCCACATTGACGGCGCCCAATAGACGCTTTTTGGAACCTGCGTCCACAACCGAATTGATCGGTAGGGTAAACGCGATCCCCTCGCCGGGCTTATACAGTTTAAACTCGCAATCCAGACGTCTGAGTATCTCCCGTGAGATCACGTACGGCATCGCGGCGTATAAAATTTCTTTTTCCGTTTCACCCAGCCCAAGATACGAAAGGATGCTTTTTTCCGCCGTACCTCTTCCCAGGCTCAAAAAACTCAGTTTGACGCCATATTCCGTGAACAGTTCGGCAAGCTTTTCTCCCTTGCCCCGGTTCACCACCGCGGCAAGAAATACAAGGGGCGGTATGTGTGCAGCCGAATTCGGCATGGCTATTCCTCCTTTGACGCGTGGACGTCTTGTGTGGCAGCGGGCTCTCCCGTTACGACAGACTGCACGCTTTCCTCCTGTGGCGGTTGTTCGCGTTGCGTTTCCCCGTCCTCCGGCGGAGCATCGTTTGTCTCCCTCGCTTCCGGCTCTTCTTCCGGCATTGTAGCATATTGCGCGCTCTGATGCAAAACCGGGCTATTTTGCAGCTCTTTTTGGCTCATTTCCGAATCCAGCAGAGGGACATGCCCTCCACCTTCGGCATGCGTATCCAGCGCTTCATCCTCCGATTCAAGAGGCAGCACTTCCACATCCTCGGTCAGGGCGACGAACGCTTCGGGTTCATCCTCCTCGATCGCCTGCGCCTCTATGGCCTGTTCCAGCCGCTCGTTGCGCTTAAGCTTCCATTGGTAGAGTATACCGATGATCTGTATCGTAATCAACGGCATCATCGCGACCATAGCCACAATACCAAACGCATCCGTCATAATGTTCCCGCCCACAGCGTCGCATATGCCCACCGCAAAGGGCAGCAGGAAGGCGGCAGTCATGGTGCCCGCTGCCACCCCGCCGGAGTCGAATGCGATGGCAGTAAACAATTTGGGCGTCACAAGTGTTAAAAGCAGTCCAGCCACATAGCCGGGCGCCAAAAACCACCAGATGCTGATCCCCGTCATCAACCGCAGTGTGGAAAGCAGCAGCGCCATGCTGACGCCAACGGCAAGACCTGTCAGCATCATGCGCCTTGAGATTGCACCGCTTGTAATTTCCTCTACCTGGTGGGTTAAAACATGCACGGCAGGCTCCGCATACACGACAAAGAAGCCCAATATAGCGCTCAACGGGTATAAAAGCCAGTTGTTCGGTAAGGACGCGATTGTCTTTCCAATCAGCTTGCCGATGGGTAAAAACCCAAGGTTGACGCCCGTCAAGAATATGGTAAGGCCAACTAGCGTATACAAAATACCGAACAAAATGCGGAAAAGCGCGGTTTTAGACAGCCTGAGGCGTACGATTTGAAAGAATATAAATATGACGACGATGGGCAGAAGTACTGCGGCAACTTCCCCAAAGAAACCTCCAAGCCCATTCCCGTAAACGCGAATCAGTTCCCCCAAACCATCTACGCTTTCCGGCGCAATAAACGCATAACCGGAGGCGGAGGAATCGAAGAACATGCCCATGATGAGCACCGCGAGCACGGGACCTATGGAGCAGAGCGCACACAGGCCAAAGCTGTCCTCCTCGGCATTCCTGCCGCCGTGCACCGCGGAAATGCCCGCGCCCAGCGCTAAGATAAACGGTACCGTAACCGGGCCTGTGGTCACCCCGCCCGAATCAAACCCCACTGCCAAGAAATCCGGCGCGGTAAATCCTGCTACCAGGAACACAAGCGAATAGGAAACCGCAAGCATGACGGAAAGCGGGAACTGGAATAGTATGCGCAGCAACGCCAGCACCAGAAACAAGCCGACGCCTGCCGCGACCGTTACTACCAAAACCATATCCGGCACTGCGGGAACCTGCTTGGTAAGCACCTGCAAATCCGGCTCCGCCACCGTAACAATCAACCCCAGAATAAATCCACCCGCAATGATCAGCCAGAGCTTCCTGGACTTGGTCAATTCAGAACCGATGGCTTCGCCAATGGGCATCATGGAAAGCTCCGCGCCCAGCGTAAATATGCTCATTCCAAACATGGTAAGCACCGATCCCACAAGAAACAGGATAAGCGTCCAGAAAGGCAAGGGGCAAATCGTAAAATGCAGGGCTAAAACAATCGCGCTGATGGGCATAACGGATTGCGCTGCTTCCTTCCATTTTTCCAGCAGCTGTTTCTTCATTCTCAGCCCCCTTTCAATTGTTTTCTACCTAAAAGTTTAGGGGAATAGAACCGTTCCTGTCAAGTTGCAGCGCTTTTCTCCGGCCAAAATTCGCAAAAAACGGCGTGTTTTGGGAGAAAAAAAGCGCCCGGCTCAGTCGGGCGCTAAAGCATATCTACAACATTTTTAATGTGAAGCGGAAGCAGGCCTCTCCATCCAGGTTTTCCGCCCAAATACGTTCACCCAACAGGGACATGATTTCCCGTGCGATTGCAAGCCCCAGCCCCGTTCCCTGTTCCGCATGCGCGGTATCGGCCTTATAGAAGCGCTCAAACAGGTGCGCCAGATGTTCTTCGGGAATATGGCCCGTGTTGCATACGCTTATCATGAGCCCGTCTGCCATCTGTTCCGCCTTCAGGGTGACTTTGCCGTCGTCTGCTGCGTATTTGATGGCGTTATCCAGCAGCGAAATGAGCACCTGTTCCACACGGTCCTCGTTCGAGTTTATCAGCGGCTCGCCTTCCGGAAGCTCCAACCGGAACGTCAGACCGCTGTCCCCCGCTGCCGTCTCAAACCGCTCGGAGAGATCCATGAGCAGTTCTTTGAGTGGAAACGCGCGTTTCTCGAGCGCCACGCCGCCGGACTGCAGCCGGGAAAGCTCCAGAAGATCGTTGATGAGCCGGGAAAGCCGCATGCTCTCCCTGAGGATATAGCCATAATACCGGGATTTGTCTTCTTCTTTTTTTACCAGCCCATCATTGAGGGCGTCGGCCAGGCTGCGGATGGAGGCGATGGGCGTACGCAGCTCATGGCTGACATTGGCCACATAATCCCTGCGCGTCTGTTCCAGGCGCATTTCCTCCGTCACATCCTGTATCATGGTGACGGCACCCGCCCGTTTTTCCTGCTGCCCGGCAAGCTGGGTGATGGTGATACGAAGCTGCATGCCTTCTGCGGATACCGTACGGGAGGCAATGGTTCCCGCCTGCATCAGTGTTTCGATTTCCGGCCACAGCGCTTGCAGGCGGGTAAGCGCGCTCTGCGCGTCCGCAGCACCTATACAAAGCAACCGTTCGGCGGAGGGGTTGCAGTGGGTCACCCGCCCCATTTCATCTACTGCAACGATGCCTTCCTTGAGCCCGTCGAGCACATTCCGAAGGCGGTTACGCTCCAAAACAAGATCGCCGATGGTTTTTTCAAGCGCTGTAGAAAGCTCGTTTAAAGATTTCCCCAATACGCCGATTTCATCGTTGCCTTTTTCATAGGCCTTCACGGAATAATCCCCGTAGGCCATGGCCCGGGCCGCCTGGGACATCTGCAGAAGCGGCTTGGACAGGCTACGCGATACAAAATAGGCGGGCAGCAGGGTGGCCAGAGAAACAATCAAAAGGCTGATTAAAAGTGCGCTGTTGAGGCCGCTTAAGGCGGCATTGACTTCATTGAGCGGCTTCGTTAAAAATACCGCGCCCGTTACCTCCGCGTCCACGCCCGAAACCGGCGTGCCCACAATGATGCCAAGCTCGGTAGAAGATGTGACAAGCACACCCGACTTGCCGGAGAGCATATCACGCAGGTAGGCGGAAAGCGCATTGAGCATGCGTTCAACATTCGCATCCCGCGTACGTACAAGCAGGTTGCCCGCTTTGTCGAATATCAGCACCGATGCGTCCCAAATCGTTTGGTCATTGTTAAGAAGGCGTTCAAACGCCCACGGGCTGATCTCCCCGCGCTGGTACTGGGCCACGATATCGCTGATGTACAAAGCGGCGGGGACCATATCCTGCGCCTTCATACCCGCGAACACGTTGCGGCTGGTATAGGTGAACACTGCAGCCGTGAGCAGCGAGGATAATAGAAGCGTCAGCAGCAGAAACAGCAGGATCTTTTTCAGGAACGCGCTTTTCATTGCCCCGCCTCAAACTTATAGCCCACGCCGTAAACCGTCTTGATACCCCAGGGTACGTCCTCCTGCGGAAGCTTCTGGCGGATGCGCTTGATCTGCGTATCCACTGCACGCGTATCCCCGAAATAATCATACCCCCAGATCAACGAGAGTATCTGCTCCCGCTCGTATACCCTGCCCGGATGTGAGGCTAAAAGGTGCAAAATCTCCACTTCTTTGGGTGTGAGTGGGATGGGCTTTCCTTCATAGCGCACGTCATAGCTGCCGACATTGATTTCAAGCTGATGAAACCGCAGCGTCTGGGGAGGGGTATCCTGCTGTTCCTTCATACGACGCAGCACTGCCTTGAT
>JAEZIE010000205.1 GCA_023416175.1 Bacillota bacterium | reverse complement strand
GCCAGCATGATGTTTTGGGCCGCCAGCGCGCAATCGGGTACGGCGCTGAGATTTTCCGGCGTATCGGTTAAGATCACGTAAACCGGCGCGCCATATAAAAACTCCGATGTCGGCGACTGCGCCTTTTCAATGAGGCTTATGATATAGGGGTGCGTCTTTTCCGTGACGGGAATGGAGCGGAGCGACTCCCGGACGGCGTCGTTCACTTTTTGGATACCCTCTTCGCTTTGGATGGCCGTAATGCGCCTGCCTTGGGTACCCATAGCGCTGGGGGCGTAACTTCCCGCTAGCAGTATGTCCTCGAGTATCTCTTTGGGTATCTGCTTGTTCTGATAAGCACGCACACTTCTTCTGGTTACAATATTCTCAATGACTGGATTCATGGCAACAGCCGCCTTCCTTGCTTGTTCGGGTACAGTATACCGCAGGCTTTCCGGTTTGACTACGTTATCCCCCAAAAGAGCGTCTATTCATTTTTTGTTCCATCTGAAAAGGCCCCGTGCAATTGCACGGGGCCTATCTTATGGGGCAAGGTTTACAATTCGCCCGAAGGCGGCTTTTTCTTTGCCATATCCCCAAGCTCGCGCCCTTTATTGAGGCCAAACTGTGTGAGTATTCCTAAGAGCGTCAGCACAAACACGCCCAGTATCACGTACCATGGCAGCCCGGCGCCTTGACCGAGCAGGTTCTCCTGCGTCAAATCCTTCATAACGATGATGGAATATGCGCCAAGTACGGCCAAATATGCGCCGTTGAAGGAGCTGCCCACAATGATGTAGGGCTTGATGAATATGCTGGCTAAAACAGCGCCCAGTATTGCGCCAATCAGTACGGGCCACCCCGCTTCAACCCCGCTCCATGTGGAAAGCAGTAAGTTTACAAGCGCCGCGCCCAAAATAGCGCCCGTGAGAACCACACCAAGGCGGTAGAGAAAATATGCAAGAAGCGCAAACAGCAGCCCGATTGCGATGGCAAGCACCACCGGCCATACCGCGTCCGCAAAATATGTCCTTCCCAAGTATTCGCCTAAGTATGCGCCTCCGATAAAGCCCGCCACCGCAAGCCATATGCGAAACAGGCGGTATCCGTAAAAGCACATTACGAGCCCCGCGAGGATCGCAAAAATGCCCGCCGCCCAAGTCATATCCATCCCTCCAATCTCTCTTATACTACCCCTTTTTTATGACTAAAAAAGAGGAAATGCTCTTGTTTATATGTAATGTAGCAGGATTGGCCTGAAACAAAATTCTGATCTTCAAAAAAGCACAAAAACTTTGGCCAAGCGGCAGAAAACGCCATCATAAGCTGCGCTACTGTAAACGTATATACTATGCAATTTAGCGTCAGATTATGCATCCCGCTGATGAAAAACAGCGCCGGGGCAAACCCCCGGCGCTGTCGATTTGCAGTTGCGCTATTTCGTTAAAACTCCGTCTTCGCCATGACGTAAGCGGGAAGCTCCGCGATGGGCAGACGAATCTGCTGCATCGTATCTCTATCGCGCACGGTGACGGTATCGTCTTCGAGCGTGTCAAAATCCACCGTGATGCACATTGGCGTGCCGATCTCGTCCTGCCTGCGGTACCTGCGGCCGATCGCGCCGCTTTCGTCATAATCCACCATGCAGTGCTTTGCGAGTTTTGCGTAGACTTCCTGCGCCTTTTCGCCCAGCTTTTTCTGCAGCGGCAGTATGGCGGCCTTATAGGGCGCGAGTGCGGGATGCAGCCTTAGTACGGTGCGCACGTCTCCGCCTTCTAACGTTTCCTCATCGTACGCGTCGCACAGGAAGGCGAGCGCCACGCGGTCAGCGCCTAGAGCGGGTTCCACACAGTAGGGGACGTACTTTTTCTGGTTGTCATATGGGTCTACATACTCCATGTTTTCACCGGAGTGCTTGGCGTGCTGCTTTAAGTCAAAGTCCGTGCGATCCGCAATGCCCCACAGTTCGCCCCAGCCGAACGGGAAGAGGAACTCGATATCCGTGGTGCCCTTGGAGTAGTGGGAAAGCTCCTCCTTTTCGTGCTCCCTCAGCCGCATGTTTTCTTGCTTCATGCCTAGATTTAGCAGCCAGTTCTTGCAGAACTCTTTCCAGTATTCGTACCATTCTAAATCCGTGCCCGGCTCGCAGAAGAACTCCAGCTCCATCTGCTCAAATTCACGTGTGCGGAATGTAAAGTTACCCGGCGTGATCTCGTTGCGGAAAGATTTGCCCACCTGCGCGATACCAAAGGGAATCTTCTTGCGGGTGGTGCGCTGCACGTTCTTAAAGTTGACGAACATGCCCTGCGCGGTTTCCGGGCGCAGGAACAGCTCAGAAGAGCTATCCTCCGTTACGCCCTGAAATGTCTTAAACATGAGGTTGAATTTACGGATGGAGGTAAACTCCTTCTTTCCGCACTCGGGGCAGGGAATGTCCTGCTTTTGGATGAATTCTTCCATCTGCGCGTTGTTCCAGCCATCCGGACGCACATCCAGGCTGTGCTCGTGCGCATAATCCTCAATGAGCTTGTCCGCACGGAAACGAGCCTTGCACGCTTTGCAGTCCATGAGGGGATCGGAGAAGCCGCCCACATGGCCCGAAGCGACCCAGACCTGCGGGTTCATTAAAATTGCCGCGTCAATGCCCACGTTGTACGGGCTTTCCTGCACGAACTTGCGCCACCAGGCGCGCTTGACATTGTTCTTGAACTCCACGCCCAGCGGGCCATAATCCCAGGCGTTGGCTAAGCCGCCGTAGATTTCGGAGCCGGGGAATATGAACCCGCGGTTCTTGCACAGCGCCACGATTTTTTCCATGGTTTTTTCCATCTGATCTTCCTCCTGTATGATCTATTTCATAGTTTTTTTAAACGCAGTTGCCCAAGTGGGATCCGCAGCCCACGGAGGCTTCCAACCGCCGCCAGCGACATGTGCGGTGGCGGCGGAAGGCCTTGCAGCGCAAGGCTTTCCTTACCGGAACAACCGCCCGTGCCGTAGGC
>JAEZIE010000196.1 GCA_023416175.1 Bacillota bacterium | reverse complement strand
GCATGGTGCGCTATGAGTTCAAGGGCAAGAAACTGCTCCACTCCCTTATTATCGCCAGTATGATGTTCCCGGTGTTCTCCACCATTATCCCGGTGTTCCGTATGGAGGTTGCGCTGGGAATTGCGGGCACCACCAACACGTGGCTTTCGCTTCTCGCAACGGCTCTGCCGCAGATCGCGGGGAATTTATCGTTTGCGATTGTGGTTCTGATGGGCTTTATCCGCTCGCTGCCCGTGGATATGGAGGAAGCGGCTTACTTAGACGGCTGCAACGTGTTCCAGATTTATTTTAAAATCATCATGCCAGTGGCGAGGCCCTCGTTTGCGACGGTGGCGATATTCTCCTTCCTATGGTCATACAACGACCTGTTTACGCAGATGTTCTTTCTGCGTCTGCCCAACCAGCGGACGATTACGCTGCTGCTCAATGAAATCAGCTCCCAGGCGGGCGTCAACTACGGCTTTATGGCGGCGGCAGTGGTTGTGGTGGTGATCCCGGTGGTACTGGTGTATATCCTGCTGCAGAAGAACATCATCAAGGGCCTAACAGCAGGAGCCATTAAAGGATAAATGTATCACCGCCTACGGCGGCGACGATAGTTGGGGAACCGCAGTTCCCCACAATTAAAAATCTATCGCGACGGCCTAGTGTCCGAGGTGTCTCCCGCCGAGGACGCGGCGCTGAAAGCGTCGATACCTTGAAGCCCTCGGCAAGATGCATCTTTCTTGACAGGAAAGATGCATCTGTTTGTGATAAACTGTGTGTGGAGGTGATTGGCATGTGGAAGGTGGCGCTCATTGACGACGAGGAGATTATCGTTGAGGGGCTCAGGCGCATCGTGCCCTGGGAACGCTACGGCAGCGAGGTGGTCGCCGCCGCATACAACGCCGCGGAAGGCGAGCGCGCCATCCGTGCCCATACGCCGGACATCATCATAACCGATATCAAAATGCCGGACGCGGATGGCTTAACCATGCTGGCGGGGATTAGAAGCGAGTTTCCTGATATGCAGATCATCGTACTTTCCGGCCACAGCGACTTTACGTATGCGCAGCAGGCCATACGCCTTGGCGTGTGCCGTTTTTTATTAAAGCCCTCCAAGATGGAAGAAATCGAAGAAGCGCTCCTTTGCGCAACGGCGCATTTAAGCGGCAAAGGTAAGGAGAACGAACAACAGGAAGCGGCAGAGGAACAGCTTGCGGGCGCAGGCAGCTATGTCGTTCGTCAGGCGATTGCCTATATGGAGGAGCACTACGCCGAGCGGTTGGCGCTGCAGACCGTGGCGGAACACTGTTATGTATCCCAGTGGCACCTTTCCAAGCTGTTGAACAAGCACGCGGATCAATCGTTCTATGATTTGCTCAACTCCATCCGCATCAACCGCGCGCGGGAGCTTTTAAAGGATCCCAGCCTGAAGATCAGCGAAATCTGCGAATTGGCGGGCTATGCGGACACCGCGCATTTTGCACGGGTGTTCAAGCGCATTGCGGGCATGAGCGCAAACGAATACCGCAACACCGTCTGCTGCAAGTCCCGGCCGCATTCCTGAAAATGCATGATACTCGCTCCACAAACCCGACAAGCAGAAGCAAATAATCGCAGCCTGAGCACTTTTGAAACCTCCGGTCTGCGACTTATACTTTATGTAGATATCATAGAGACGCTGTTGCCTTTCACACCAAAAAATGCCGGAGGATTGCATGCAATACGGCCATTTTGATACCCATACAAAAGAATATGTGATCGACCGCGTGGACCTGCCCGTCTCCTGGACCAACTACATCGGCACCAAAGACATGTGTGGCGTATTCAACCATACGGCGGGGGGATACCTGTTTTACAAGTCCCCGGAATACCACCGCATTACCCGGTTCCGGCCCAACGGCGTGCCTATGGACGGCCCCGGGCACTATGTATACCTTCGGGACGACGAAACGGGCGAATATTGGAGCGTTTCCTGGCAGCCGGTGGGCAAGCCGCTCAACGCGGCCAGCTATTCCTGCCGCCACGGGCTCTCCTACACCGTTTATATGTGCGAATACAACGGCATTCGCGCCACGCAGAAGCTCTCCGTCGCTATGGACGATCCCGTGGAGATTTGGGACGTTACGCTCACCAATATAAGCGGCAAGCCACGGAGCATCAGCGTATTCTCCTATTGCGAGTTCTCATTCCACCACATCGCAATGGACAACCAGAACTTCCAGATGAGCCTATACGCGGCGGGCTCCCGGTATGAGCAGGGCGTCATCGAGCATGACCTTTACTATGAGGAAAACGGCTACCAGTTCTTTACCGCGAGCTTTGATCCCGACGGTTTTGACTGCCTGCGGGATAGCTTTATCGGCGCCTACCGCACGGAGCAAAACCCGATAGCGGTGGAGCTCGGTGAATGTTCTGGCAGCTTTGAAAAGGGCGGCAACCACTGCGGCGCGCTTCATAAAAAGTTTGCTCTGGGTACAGAGGAAACAACACGCTTTTTCTTCCTGCTTGGAGTAGGCAAGGTGGAAGCCGGGCTCAGCATGCGCGAAAAATATGGCCACGCGGATGCCGCGGACGCGCAAGCAAAGAAGCTTGCCGCATTCTGGGAAGAGAAGCTTTCCCGTTTGCAAGTGGAAACCCCCAACCCGGGCATGAACGCGCTGCTCAACATCTGGACGCTGTACCAGAGCGAAATCAATGTGCTGTTCTCCCGCTTTTCCTCCTTCA
>JAEZIE010000131.1 GCA_023416175.1 Bacillota bacterium | reverse complement strand
CTCATTGGAAAAGAAGTCAGGGATTTTACTGTTAAGGCGTTCGTCAACGGCGAGTTTAAGGACGTGTGCAAGGAGGATTTGCTGGGGAAATGGTCCGTATTCGTATTCTATCCGGCGGATTTTACGTTCATCTGCCCCACCGAGCTTGGCGATCTTGCCGACAACTACGAAGAATTCAAAAAGATTGGCTGCGAGGTATATTCCGTTTCGACGGATACGCATTTCGTGCACAAGGCATGGCATGACGCGTCGGATACCATTAAAAAGATCAAATACCCCATGCTCGCCGACCCCACCGCCGCCCTCGCGGAGGATTTTGAAGTGTATATTGAAGAAGAAGGCCTGGCGCTGCGCGGCAGCTTCGTGGTGGATCCTAAGGGCAAAATCGTAGCCTATGAAGTAAACGCCAACAACATCGGCCGTGAGGCGGCTGAGCTTCTAAGAAAGGTGCAGGCCGCACAGTTCGTCGCGATGTACGGCGATCAGGTCTGCCCCGCGAAATGGCGTCCTGGCGCAAAAACGCTCAAGCCCGGCATCGATCTGGTGGGAAAGCTGTAGCGCAAAAGTTAAGTGAAACTTCAGACAAGCAGAATTTTGAAAACGGCTATTTTATACATGGCGCAGGCGTATTTGCCTGCGCTTGTTTTTTGCAGGTTTTCCAGTTTTCACATTTCATGAGTCCGCATACTTAAGCGCATACTACGCAAGCGGAGGTATGTATATGGACTGGGTCACTTACATTTTCATACAACTCGTGATACTTGGCGGAATTGCCTTCATCGTATATTTGCGCAACAAACGGCGCCAGCAGCCGCAGGCGACTATGATAAAGCCCAAGCAAAACGTTCAGTAACTCCAACGCCTTGCGCGCATGCGCGCAAGGCGATTGAACATACCTCTTAGTGAAATGACGCGGCCGGAACGCTTTGAAGATATCGTCGGGCAGGAGGAAGGCATCCGTGCGCTGAAGGCCGCCTTGTGCGGACCCAACCCGCAGCATGTGCTTCTTTACGGGCCGCCGGGAATCGGGAAGACTTGCGCCGCACGGTTGGTGCTGGAGGAAGCGAAAAAGCGCCCGGATTCCCCATTCAACGCAGAATCCGCGTTTGTGGAATTGGACGCGACCTGTGTACGGTTTGACGAGCGAGCCATTGCAGACCCGCTCATCGGTTCCGTACACGACCCCATCTACCAGGGCGCCGGCACTTTGGGCGCTCAGGGGGTACCGCAACCGAAACCCGGCGCAGTGACCCGCGCCCATTGCGGCATACTCTTTTTGGATGAAATCGGTGAACTTCACCCCATGCAGATGAATAAGCTATTAAAGGTGCTCGAGGACCGCTATGTGCGCTTTGACAGCGCCTATTATTCGCCGGACAACGCAAGCATTCCCCAGCACATCCACGACATTTTTCAGCACGGGCTCCCGGCGGATTTTCGCTTAGTGGGCGCTACCACAAGAAGGCCGGAGGAACTGCCGCCCGCCTTAAGGTCCCGCTGCCTGGAACTGTTTTTTAAGCCGCTGGGGCAAAAGGAGCTTGAACAGGTTGCAAAGGGTGCCGCTGAGCGCGCGGGCTATGCCATTGAAAAGGAAGCGCTCTATCACGCTGCGCTTTATGCGCAAAGCGGGCGGGACGTCGTGAACATCGTGCAGCTTTCCTGCGGGCTTGCCCACGATGAAAGCCGTACGTCCGTTTTGCGGGAGGATGTGGAATGGGTGGCGCGCATCTGCAACTACACCCCGCGTATGGAATGCCATATACCCAAGGAACCCCGCGTGGGCACGGCCAACGCTTTGGCCGTAGCCGGGGCTGGGCAGGGAATGGTACTGGAAATCGAATGCGCTGTAACCCCCGCATCCGGTGGACGCGGCTCGCTGACCTTAAACGGCATTGTGGAGGAAGAAGAACTCAATTTCAGGGATAGGCGATTAAAACGAAAAAGCACGGCACGCGGCTCGGTGGAAAATGTGGTGAGCGCGCTTTCCCGCTTTGTAAATATGGACCAAATGAAGCATCATATTCAGTTCAATATTCCCGGCGGTATTCCGGTGGACGGCCCGAGTGCAGGCGTAGCGCTCTTTATCGCGCTCATGAGCGCCTACACGGGGAAGACGGCGTGCCATACGCTTGCTTCTACGGGGGAAGTGACAATCTCCGGCGAAATTCGCCCGGTGGGCGGCGTTCGGGAAAAGATCATGGCTGCGGAAGCGGCGGGCGCCGAGCTGGTGTTGATCCCTCTTGCCAACTGGGAGGATAGCTTTGAGGAGTTCAAAGTGAAAGTCATTCCGGTGGAGACCACCCGCGAGGCCATTTCTTACGCGTTCCCCGATCAGGCAAACAAGACGCAGATTGCGCGCGAAGGCGTGCGTGCTGTAAACAAGGAACAGCTTGCCGCAGCCGGATGCGCATCAAACGCCGAGCATGCGACGGCTTCTATACAGGAAGTTTTATAGGGCCCTCTTTTTGGCTCTTTCCCGATCCGGGATGTAACTTGTCATTCCTATAGGTACCCGTTATAATGTGTACACGAGGTGAATGCATATGTTACAAACACTGCCTGTGATCCCGTTGCGCGGCATGGTCGTACTGCCCGGCGAGGTGGTACACTGTGACGCAGGACGGAAAAAAACGCTTTCCGCGATCCAGGCTGCCGCTTCCGGTGATGGAATTGCGCTGTTCGTCGCACAGAAGGACGCGCAGGAGAACGAGCCGGAGCCTGATGATCTTGAATCTATCGGTACGATTGCGCGCATCAAGCAGGTGTTCCGCATCCAGGGGGATGGTATCCATATGTTGCTGACGGGGATTTCCCGTGCAGATATCAGGGCCTTTACATCCGAAGATCCTTATTTTGAAGCAAGCGTGCAGGAAAAGCCGGATGTAAGCGGAAGGCCGGAAGCTGTGGAGGCCTTAAGGCGGCGCGTACACGACAGCTTTGAAGAATACGCCAAGCTCAATACAAAGCTGACTTCCAGCCAGAAGAACGCCATGGAGGCCATATTGGAAGCCGGGGAATACGCCGATTCCATTGCCGCCCTGGTGCTCACGGAAGCGCCGCAGCGCCAGCGGATACTCGAAGAAGCAAATGTGGAGCATAGGCTCATGCTGTTGGCCACTCTGCTTTATAAAGAACTTGAGGTGCTGCGGCTGGACGCTGAAATCAACTCAAAGCTGCACGACGAGATCGAAAAAAACCAGAAGGAGCACTATCTGCGCGAAAAGCTCCGGGTAATCCGCAGGGAACTTGGGGATGACGGCGCGGGGGAATTGGATGAATATCGCGCCCGCATGCAGAAAAAGTCGTATCCGCCCGCCGTGGAGGAGCGGCTTAATAAAGAGATTGCGCGGCTCGAGAGCCTTCCTTCTGGATCGCACGAAGCGCCGATGGCGCGCAATTATATTGAACTGCTGTTGGAGCTTCCGTGGACGGAACAGACAGTGGACCATTTGGATTTGATCCACGCGAGAAAAGTGCTTGACTCCAATCATTATGGAATGGATAAGGTCAAGGACCGGATCGTGGAATACCTTGCTGTACAAAAGCTTACGGGCAAGCCCAACGGACAGATTTTGTGCTTTGTGGGGCCGCCGGGGGTGGGAAAGACCTCCATCGTCGCTTCTATTGCGGAGGCCATGGGCCGCAAGTTCGTACGCATGAGCCTGGGCGGTATCCGGGACGAAGCGGAAATAAGAGGCCACAGGCGTACCTATATTGGTGCTCTGCCCGGCAGGATCATATCCGCCATGCGGCAGGCGGGGTCAACGAACCCCGTGCTGCTGTTTGACGAAATCGACAAGCTCGCGTCCGATTACAGGGGAGACCCTGCTTCCGCCATGCTCGAGGTATTGGATGGCGCGCAGAACTTTGCCTTCCGGGATCATTTTCTGGAACTGCCGTATGATCTCTCCAAGGCGATGCTTCTAACCACCGCCAACGATGAGCACAGCATCCCCAAGCCGCTGCTGGATCGCATGGAGGTCATCCATGTGGAAAGCTACCTGGCCGAGGAAAAGTTGGAGATCGCAAAGCGGCACCTGATGCCCCGTCAGCTCGAAGCGCAGGGCATGAAAAAAGCAAATCTGCGCATCACGGATGGGCAGATTTCCGCCATCATCAACGGGTATACGCGGGAGGCGGGCGTACGGGAACTTGAACGGATGCTCGGCGCTGTCTGCCGCAAGGCTGCTTGCCAGATCGCAAACGGGCAGAAGCGCGTCAGCATCAATGCAGAGAAGCTGAAGGAATACCTGGGCCACCCGCGCTACCGCGAAGATGAAACAAGGGAACAGAACGAGATCGGTGTGGTGACCGGGCTTGCGTGGACGCCGGTGGGCGGCGAAACGCTCAGCATCGAGGCCGCCGTGACCGCAGGCAACGGCGCAGTACAGTTAACGGGCCAACTTGGCGAAGTGATGCAGGAATCGGGCCGGGCTGCCATGACCTACGTGCGCGCCCATGCGCAAGAGTGGGGGCTTGATCCTGAGCAACTTTTGAAGCTCGATGTGCATCTGCATGTGCCCCAGGGCGCGGTGCCCAAGGATGGGCCGAGTGCTGGCGTTGCGATGGCAACCGCGATTTTAAGCGCGCTTAGTAAAATTCCTGCCCGCGCGGACCTCGCCATGACCGGGGAAATCACATTGCGTGGGCGCGTGCTGCCCATAGGCGGCGTACGGGAAAACTCGCTTGCGGCTTTGCGTGCTGGTATCACGCGTGTTTTGCTGCCCAACGGCAACCGCAAGGATATCGAGGATATCCCTGAGAGCGCACGAAAGGCGCTGGAATTTGTATTTGTGGAAACGTTGGACGCCGTGTTCCGGCAGGCGTTGGTCGGTTCCCCCAAAGG
>JAEZIE010000128.1 GCA_023416175.1 Bacillota bacterium | reverse complement strand
TCTCACTATAAAGGCAGCCTGACGCCAAAAATTGCGCTCATTAAGCAGGCGGTTTTGGAACAAAGGGTGATAGAATTTGACTATTACTATGAAAAAGGCCAGGCACACCGAAAAATCGAGCCATACTTTGTGCTATTTGAGTGGACGGCGTGGTATGTGTTCGGATTCTGTTTGGAGCAGCAGGATTGGCGGATGTTTAAGCTGGCGCGGCTGTGGGAGCTGCAGTTATGCGAAGAAACCTACATCCATCGCGAGATACCGCCGGAAAAACGGGATTTTCAAGACCGTTTTTCGGATGATAAAAAGCTGATTGCGCTCTTTGAGCCATCGGTAAAATACCAGTTGATTGAGGAGTATGGCTTACACTGTTTTACGGAAACAGAAAGTGGAGAACTGCTATTCGAGAAAGGCTATACCAATGCGGAGTACATGCTCTCCTGGCTGCTTCGCTTCGGCCACAAGGTAAAGGTACTCCAACCCGCAGATATGGCGGAGCAAATACTTAAGATTGCGGGTAAAATGATGGAACGCTATCGTTGAACATGACAGACTATTGTCGTGTTGAGTCTGGTAGAATACAATGAAAAACAAAGATTTCCATTCCGAAGGGTACGGCAGCGTATTCCAAGGCAGTACCTTTGGACAGGAAGACGATTGAAGCGAGGCAGCGATATGATCCGAAACTATAGCGATTTTGTAACCAGACTGCTTGACGCGGGATTCTCCATGGGCGGCGGGAACAGCGAGGGAATTTTTGCAGTGGTTCCATGGAGCTGGAACGAGACTCCGCCCTATGATACCCCCGTTCGCTGGCATACCGGCAATCCGGAAACCGACCCCTGGGAGTGGCGTATACGCGTCCTGGATGAACGCAACGATATCGCTTATGCAAAACTGTTTTTTAAAAAGAGCGGGTACATCACCAAAGAATGGTATCCATATTTTTTAGCAGTTCGGCGCGGCGGGAAAGAGTTTGGTGATGATTACGCGGGTGGTGGAATCAGCCACTTTGCCAAGCGGATTTATGACGTTATCACAGAGCATGAAACCTTGCCGCTTCATGCCATCAAGCAAATCGGCGGGTTTTCCAAAGAGGATGCCTCCAAATTTGACAGGGCCTTGGTTGAGCTGCAAACGAGATTGTACCTGACCATGTGCGGAAGGCAGCAAAAGCTTTCCCAAAAAGGCGAGGAGTACGGCTGGTCGTCTACGGTATTCTGCACGGTTGAAAGGTACTTCGGGACAGACATATTTGAAAAAGCGGCTGAAATTAGCGAGCGGGAAGCCGCAGAAAAAATTGCGGATCAAATTTATAGGCTGAATCCCTCTGCGGATCCCAAAAAGGTCCTGAAATTTGTGAAGGGGTAGGGCAGTATACGAGCGTATAATTAACGAAAAAGGGCAGACAGCTTGTGCTGTCTGCCCTTTAAATGCATCATTCAGATTGTTTCTGCGCTCAGGCTCTATTGGTCAGTCTTCCAGCGCGTTCAGGCGATAGGAAAGCACAAACATGCTGTCGCTCAATTGGATATTTTCAATGGGTACCGACGCGGTCACATCCATGGGAACAAAGTTCCAGATGGCGCGGATGCCTGCGCTCACCATGGTATCCGCAATTTCCTGCGCGGACCTGCGGCGGGCGGTGATGATGCCGATGTCCACGTTGTTTTCTTTGATAAAGTCGCTCAGCTGCTCCACGGGTAAGATGGGCTTTTCGTTGACCGTCTGTCCAATCAGGGCTTCATCGATATCAAAAAGCGCAATGACTTCAAACCCTTTTTGCGCAAAGCCTTCATACTTCGCCAACGCCTGCCCAATATTTCCAGCACCTACGACCACGAGGCGGTAATTGCGGGTCAACCCTAATATGTTGGCAATCTCTTTGTGCAGATTTTGTACGGGGTAGCCGTAGCCCTGCTGGCCAAAGCCACCAAAACAATTCAAATCCTGGCGAACCTGGGAGGGATTAAGCCCCATTTGCTGTGCAAGCTCGCTCGAAGAGATGCGCTCCACATTTTCCGCATTGAGAAGTTCGAGTTGGCGGTAATACCTGGGGAGCCGCCTGATTACGGCCTCAGATACCTTACGCTCCTTCATTCTTATAACCTCCTGACAATTAACAGACGAGTACTATACAAAATAATTATACCCTAATTTCAATCCTGCATCAAGTCCGCTTCATTTTTTGAACATGTTTTTTCCTCAAAACTTGCAAATGAATGCACATGAACGAATATATTTCTTCTAATTATAGAAATCATACTTGAATTTGCGCATAGATTGACGCATAATAAGGGAAAATATACGGATAAGAGGACTCGTGCATGCAGCTTTTGAAGGATCGAATCTGCGCGGAGGGGCGCGTTCTTCCTGGTAACATCATCAAAATCGACGGATTTTTGAATCATCAGGTGGATATCAGATTGATGCGGGATCTTGCCAAAGAATTTCGCCGCCTGTTTCCGGAAAAGAACATCAACAAAATCCTTACGGTGGAAGCATCCGGGATCGCGCTTGCCGCAGTTACAGCGTTGGAATTTGATGTGCCCATGGTGTTTGTGAAAAAAGCAAAGAGCGATAATATCGAGGGCGGGCTGTATCAGAGCGATATCTTTTCCTATACCTATAAGAAGAAGGTCACGCTGCTGCTGGCCAAACAATGGCTGACGAAAGAAGATAATGTCCTTGTAATCGATGATTTTTTGGCAAACGGCGAAGCCATGCGCGGCGTTATTGAGATCGTCAACCAGTCCGGCGCAAATCTCGTAGGCGTAGGCATCGCAGTGGAAAAAGGTTTCCAGTCCGGCGGCGCAACCTTGCGAGAACATGGCGTACACTTGGAGTCCCTAGCGATTATCGAGGGCGCAGAGGATGGAAAGATCCGGTTCCGGGACTAACTGCGTACATACCTGTATTCGGACTTTCGACCAGTGATTCACACACATACCTTTCCGCTTGTGGCACAGCATAAGCGGGAAGGTGTTTTATTATGAAAAAGAGACAAAGACAGCGGGTACCAAACAACAGAATATTGCTGCTTGCCTGCACGCTGTTCCGCTTAACGGGTAAGCGAAAGCGTCTGTTCAGTTTTGCGGAGCAGGCGGTGACTGCCGTTGTCCTGCTGGTTGCGCTCAGGCGCTTTATTTCAGTGGAGGCAATGCCCTATGCTGTTTTTCTTTTTTCTGGCCTTGCTCCCTGGTATTATTTTCGGGAAGTGATATTTGCGCTTTTCGATCAGCCCGCCCGGGTACGCAGCCTGTTTGGCGCGGATGGCTATGCGCCCTCCTGGTTTCCGGCAGGTACTGCGCTTGCGGCGCTGCCCACATTGCTTTTATGGACGGCAGTTTGCATTCTTTTGGCACTGCTATTGCGCATACCGCTTGCAAGGGTTTGGCTGATCGCCTATTTTTTATTCTGCAACGTGTTCAACGCCACGGCGCAGGGTATGTTTGCGGCGGCGTTTTTGCCGCTGTTCCCGGGCAATGCGGCGGAGGGCTTAGCCGTTACCATGCCGTATTTTTTCTGGACGGCTCCTATCGTATGGCCTCTGGCGCAAACGCTTCCCGGCTTCCTGCTGTTTATGATGCGCCTGAATCCCATGTATTATCTTGCGGATTGCCTGCGTGGAATCCTTGCATACGGCACACTGCCGCCTTTGGAGCACACCGCAATATTCTTTTTATCCGTTACGTTCGTTGGAATGCTGGGCCAGCTTTTCCTGAACCGCGTATGGAAAAGCTGCGCCGTATCCTGGTAAAAGGAAAGGGGAGCGCTTCATTCTTTGCATACATCTTTTCTGAATATGGGCTTGACAGCATGAAGAAAACCGGATAATATTATTACTGCGCCGCGCGTGCCCAGTTCGTCTAGTGGCCTAGGACGCTGCCCTCTCACGGCAGTGACAGGGGTTCGACTCCCCTACTGGGTGCCAATTAAATAAGTCCATCCCATTTGGGATGGACTTATTTATTTCTGAATGAAAGGTAGGGGAGGCGAAGAGCACGGCCAGCCGTGCGAGGCGAAAAACAGTCCAGTGAACTATTTTTCAGCGCCCCGGGCTGGCAGCGGCGCTGTCCGAGCGCCGCCGGAGCTCCCCATTACGTCCAATCATTTCGCATATAAAAAAAGTGCTTACATAAAATGGTCAATAGAGGTGATTCTTAATGTC
>JAEZIE010000081.1 GCA_023416175.1 Bacillota bacterium | reverse complement strand
GGATACAGTGAGGCGACGTCCCAGTGAGTAAGGAAGTATTACGAGCGGCTTTGCCGCAACATAATACGACCATTGCGAACTGTGAGCCCTCCCGCGATTAAATAAAATAATCTATCGTCGCCACCGCAGGTGGCGATACCTTACGTTGAGGGCAACGCCCTCATATTTGCTTACAAGAATTTCCGCGTCTGCTTATACACATCCCCGGAGCCGACCGTCAGAACAAGATCGCCTGGTTTGGCGTTTGCGTCCAAGTACGCGCGGATGTTTTCAAACGTGCCAAGATACTGCGCCTTGTTGGGGTCTGCCGCATTGATGGCGTTCACCATATCCCGCGCGTGGACGGAACCGTCGTCCACCTCGCGGCCGGGGTAAATATCGGGTACGAGCACTTCGTCCGCAAGCCTGAAGCAGGTGACGTCATGCAAAAACAGCGTCTTGGCGCGGGTGTAAGAATTGCACTGGAATACGCAATAAAGCTTGCCATGCGGCACGCGGGATGCGCCGTCCAATACAGCCGCGATTTCCGCCGGGTGGTGCGCGTAATCATGGTATACCTTCACGCCGTCCCGTTCGCCGTAGAACTCAAAGCGGCGGTGGGTGAGGGTATACTCGGCTAGGCCCGCGCTGATGTCCGCAAAACTTTCCCCTAAAGCAAGAGAAACTGCTGCTGCGGCAAGGGCGTTGATGATGTTGTGCGTGCCGGGGATCTGCAAGGCAATCCGGCCCAGCGTTTCGCCCTTGTGAACAAGATCAAAAGAAGCAAAACCGAATTCGTCAAACTTGATATTGGCTGGCGTATAATCGGCATCCGCCATACCGTATGAAATGGTGCGCACTTTTTGAGGCGGATTCTCCAACAGCGCTTTCACGCGCACATCGTCTGAGCAGCCCAGGAACAGCCCGTCTTCGGGCAGCAGGCGCAAAAACTTGCGGAATGCCTCTGTGATCTCCTCGATGTCCTTGTAATAGTCCAAATGATCGTCATCGATGTTGTTGATGAGTGCAACCGTCGGTTTAAGCGTCAAAAAGCTCTCCACATACTCGCAAGCTTCGGTAATAAACAGGCCGCTCTGGCCGATGCGCGTACCGCCGGAAAGGAAATCCACATCCCCGCCCACATGGACGGTGGCGTCCAATGCACCTACCTGCGCGATCTTCGCGAGCATGGAGGTGATGGTAGTCTTGCCGTGGCAGCCCGCAATGCCCACCACGTCCGGATACTGCTCAGAAAGCTCGCCCAAAGCGACGCTTCTTTCAATTTCAGGTATGCCGTGTTCGCGCGCATAGACGCGCTCCGGGTTATCCTTTTTGATGGCTGCGGAATAAATCAACGCTTCGGCGTCGCCCACCTGTTCCGCCTTATGGCCGATGTAGACGGGCACGCCTAGCGCACTAAGCTTCTGAGTAAACGGGGAGCTATCCCGGTCGGAACCCTTTACGTCATAGCCGCGCGCACGCAGAATCTGCGCAAGGCCGTTCATGCTGCATCCACCGATGCCAACGAGGTGTACACGAGACTTTCCCTGGAGCATGTCAAAAAGAACCTCCCTTAATTGGCTTCCTACATTATACGACTCAGGTGCCGGAATGTCTACAAAACGGGGTTGTATCTACAGGCTACCCTTGCATAAGCTTCAGCGCGTAATAGTCCACCTGGGTACGGACGATAAAGCCCATCCGCTGATACAGCCGGAAGGCCGCCCCGTTTTCACTATTGACGTCAAGCGCCGCCTCCTTATATCCCTTTAAGGCGATATGGTCAAACAGCAGCCGTAGGAATTCCTCGCCAAGTCCTTGTTTGCGGTACGCCGGATGAATGCCAAACGTGCAGATGTTGGGCGGGGTATCGCTCCAAACCACACGGCAAAGCCCGACGCGTTCGCTTCCCATCCACACTTCCAATACGGAGATGCCCTCTGAAGCAAAGCTTTTCATCAGCATGGAGCGATGTGCGGAAGGGTCGTCCGAAAATATCTCCCCGGCAAGCTCACTGAGCGTCTCCACATCCTTTGCCTGCGCTGATTTAAGCGTGAGGCTGCTCTGAACCAGTTCGGGCCCAGCAAGGGGCTTCTGCATGGTATACTCCGAAAAGGAATATTCCCCGCCAAGATGTTTTAGCGCAGCTATTGCCGCCTTGCTCTGCGGCTCACATTGGACGAACGCTTCACCTAATCCGCTTTTCCTTAGTTCCTGAGAGGCTACGCGCAGCAGCAGCCTGCAATATCCCTGCCTGCGAAGCTCGGGCAATGTCATAGCAAACAGTTCCGCCTCCGCAGGGTCCGGCATAAAGATCATAAGGAAGCTGATGAGTTGATCCTCTTTATACAGCAAATAGTATGCGGGCAGTGTAGGATCGCAATTGACGCTGCAATCAAGAGAAAGCGAAGCGGTCAGGCCATCCTCCGCCATGCACGCTTCATGCAGGGCGTTGATATCGGCAACCTGCTTTGCGTTCAACGCATTTGTTTTAATAGGCTGCATAGTACTCCTTTTGGATTTTCTTGCGTTATCTATCGTATGGCATATAGGCCAAAAATGCAATCCGCCTGCTTGTTATGGCTATATATTGGCTGCGCCGTTGACTGGGCCAAACCGGAAGGATTACAATGACAGTGCTTCCACAAGGAGGAAATTACATGACGGATGTTACCGCCCAATCCATTGAAGCGGCGCTTACCGCATTTATAGCGTCCGATCCGGGCAACGCCATGCCGGCGCACAACAACATGCGCATGTATGACGCGCCGCTTATCGGCTATGCTTCAGCGGACGACGCATATTTTGAGAGTTTCAAAAACCCGGAGATCATCGGCGAGCGGTTTCTAACGCCCGAAACTTGGCTGCCCGGCGCGCATACTGTTATTTCCTACTTTCTGCCGTTTACGGAGGAAGTACGAAAAAGCAACCGCACGCCCGGCCTGCCCTCGGAAGAATGGGTGAGCGGGCGCATCGACGGGGAAGAGTTCAACAACACCGCGCGGAGGTTTTTGGCTGCGTATCTGGATACACTTGGCCAACAGGCTATAGCCCCTGCGCTTGATTCGCGGTGTGTTACCGTTGACCGGGTATGCAACTGGTCTGAGCGGCATGCGGCGTTCGTGGCGGGTCTGGGTACGTTT
>JAEZIE010000278.1 GCA_023416175.1 Bacillota bacterium | reverse complement strand
TTTTCAAACGCGACCTGATACGCGCGCCTGAGGTCGGAGCCGACATTGATCTTAGCGATGCCGTTTTTGACGCCGCCCAGCACGAATTCCTTTTTGATGCCGGAGCCGCCATGGAGCACCAGCGGAATGCCCGCCGCTTCCCTAAGCTTTGCGATGTAGGGGACATCCAGCCGCGCTTCCGGTTTTTTAGCGAAGCGGTTGCTTTCCGCGATGGCGCCGTGGAAGTTGCCGCAGGCAACGGAGACCCAATCGCACCCGCTTTCTTTGACAAACGTTGCAAGCTCATTGAGCTTGGTGAAGCCAAGCTTCCTGGAGAATATCTCCTCATACGGCGGCATTTCTCCGCCCTCATGCCCCATGACCGCGCCAAGCTCAGCCTCAATGGGTGCGTTATTTGCATGGGCAACTGCCGCAGCTTCGGCCGTAGCGAGGATGTTTTCAGTTAGCGACAGGCGGGAACCGTCCACCATGACGGACTGGTAGCCAGCGTCAAGCGCCTGGCGGATGACATTTACAAAGTCAACGCGCAGCAAATCTTCATCGATGACGGGAACATGGTCCAAGTGCAGCATGACATGGTTGGCGTCCGCATATTTGAAATACGAACGAGCGACGTCCTGCAGACTTTGTGCCTCCATTTTCTCCCACTCCAACCTTGCCACCTGAATCATGGCAACCGAGTTTTCATCCACCACCGCACGGATGATGGGTTCGGTCATATTCAAATTCGGGATGTTGAACGCAGGGATAACGATTTGGTTTTCAAGCGCCTTTTTGACCACTACCTTTGGCTCCATGCTGTTTCCCCCTTATTTGTGCAAAAATGAAGTTCGCGCCGGACTACGCGGATTATTATACCATGTTTTTCTGTTTCGGCAACGCTTCAGCAAATACGGGGCAGCCCTTCTCCCAACAGCGGCTCAATCGGACGGTTGCCGCCCGCGCGCGTTTTCTGCGTTAAGAGCGGGCCGCCCGCAAGCACGGAGCCGACGATACGCGCATCTGCGCCGTAGGGGGAAGCCTGTATCAAAGAAAGCGCGCGGGATGCGTCCTTTTGGGGCACGGTCAACATAAGTTTGCCCTCGTTGCCCATATAGAGAGGGTCGAGCCCCAGAATGTCACAGAAGCCGGACACCTGCATATCCGCAAGCGGTTCATTGTTTAAAGCGATATGAACGTTTGACGCCACGGCGACTTCATGCAGCACGGAAGCAAGCCCGCCGCGCGTAATATCCCGGAGGGAATGTACCTCCACCCCACCCGATAAAAGCGCCTGAACCATACCGTTGAGCGGCGCGCAGTCGCTTAGTATGCTACTTTCAATTCCCATGCGCGCGGAGAGGATGCACGCGTGGTGGTTGCCTAAATATCCACTGATGAGTACGGCGTCACCCGGACGCGTATAGCTGACGCTGATGTCCACGCCCTCCGGCACCAAGCCTACGCCCGCCGTGTTGATATAAAGCCCGCCCTTGCCGTCTATGACCTTGGTATCCCCCGCCACGATGATAACGCCCGCCTCGTCCGCTGCCTGCCGCATGGAGCGCGCGACCCGCATGAGCGTATCCGTGTCTAGCCCATCCTCTAAAATAAAGCCCGCCGTCAGATATTTCGGCGTGGCCCCGCGCATCAAAAGATCGTTCACCGTGCCACAGACTGCAAGCGTACCAATATCCCCGCCGGAGAAAAACAGCGGCGTTACCACAAACGAGTCTGTCGTAAGCGCGATGTTGCCCGCAGGCACGGGAAGCACCGCCGCATCCTCCATACGGTCTAGCGTATCGTTGGAAAACGCGGATTGAAATACGTCGCGTATGAGCTCGTTCATCAGCTTGCCGCCGCCGCCGTGGGCCGCATTGATTTTCATTGCTTTGGCTCCTTCTTTGCCCGTAATAAGTCCTATTGGCTTTATCGGAGTGTAAGTTTCTTTCTGGGGCTTTGCCTCTGAACCTTACTCAAGGAATCCCTGAGTAAGCATGTTTCAAAAAGGCATCCACATGTTTTTCTTCTCTTAAGGTATCGCCACCTACGGAGGCGACGATAGAATTTTTTATTTCATAGCGGGAGGGCCCGCCCCCTGCGCCCCCTAAGTACGGGCGTACCCAGGAAGGGGGTTGGGGAAACGCAGTTTCCCCAAAGCAGAAAAATAATCGTCGGCGCTGATGGCGCCGATTCCTTACGAACTGTGAGCCCTCCGTAGCGATACCTTGCTTACGCGTTTGCCGCGTGCGCGTGCCAGATGCCGCAGGCGCCTTCGCTCGTCACCATGCAGGGGCCGAGCGGCGTCATGGGCGTACACGCTTTCCCAAAATGCGGGCAGTCGGTGGGCTCGGCACGGCCGATTATGACGCGGCCGCATTGGCAGCCCGTCTTGGGGGAAGCGTCGCGAACGGTGTCATATCCGCCCGCATCGTATTCCCGGAATTCTTCCCGCAGCGCGTAGGCGGACCCTTCGATGTTGCCCAGACCCCGCCACATGGAATCCTGCTCCACAAAATACTTGCCGATGAGATTCAGCGCCGAAGGATTGCCTTCTCCCGATACCGCACCGGGATAGAAGTTGCGCACATACGCAGTCCCGTTCCTGTGCTGCTCCAAAAGGTGATAGACGGCGGCGAGTATGTGCTCATAGGAAAATCCGGCGACCGCGAGCGGGATTTTATAGCGCGCGCAAAGCTCCTGATATGCATTGCTGCCCAAAATCACGCTCGCATGCCCGGGGCCGATAAAGCCGTCGATATCCGGATTGTTCTGACAGATCCAGTCCAGCGCAGGCATAAGCGCCTTCGCGCACAGCAGCAGGCGCAGGTTCTTTACATTGTCTTCCTTCATTCGCTGCAACAGCAGGGCGTATATGGGCAGCGTGGTCTCAAAACCGACAGCGGTGAGCACAAACTGCCGCTCCGGCTCTGCCTTGGCCCAGGTAAGCGCCGTCATGGGCGCATAGAGCATGCGCACATCTCCGCCCGCGGCTTTACACTCCAACAGCGTGCCAAAGTTGCCGGGCACGCGCATCATATCGCCGAACGTGCAGAGTGCGGTGTTGGGCTCCTTTGAAAATTCTGCCGCGCGATCAAGATACCCCGCAGGTGTAACACAGACCGGGCAGCCGGGGCCGGAAAGCAGCTTGATGGAAGGGGGCAGCACACCGCGAATGCCGGTACGGAACACCGCCTGCGTATGCGTGCCGCAGACCTCCATGAACTTAACAGGCGGGCCGTCATAGTTGCGGATGCGCTCGGCAACCTGCTCTATACTAATGCTCGTCATATTTTATCAGCTCCAAAAGCTCGTTTAACTCATCGCTTTCCTCTTTGCTGACCACGGAGATGGCGCAACCCGCATGCACAAGGATATAATCCCCGAGCTTCGCGTCCACCAGCCCTAATTCCACGGTTAAAATATTTCCCCGGACATCCGCCTTGCCCCGGCGGCCGTCCATTTCAATCAGTTTTCCCGGAACCGCAATGCACATATTGCTTCTTCCTCCTTCCATTCTCCCCCGCGCCCGGTGGCGCACCGCTCGGGCTTAGCCGCCCAGAACGCACCGATATAAGCCTGACCAAGTGATATGCCGCCGTCCCCTGGAGGCACGGCATGATTTGTTAATACATGAAATCCCGCGTCCGTCAAAAGTTTCATTGTCTCCGTGAGCAGGATGCGGTTATGAAACACGCCGCCGCTCAGCGCGACTTCGTTGATACCAGTCTGTTCCCGCAGCTCTCCACATACCGTATGGATGAGCGCCGCGATGGTGGAATGGAACCTGCGGGCTAAAGTCACGGCAGGAATACCGCGGTCATGCTCCAATACAAGCTCCCGTATGGCGGGCGCAAGATCGGCAATGAGTTTCCCTTCCAGCTCCGAAACCCCGTAAGAAAGCGGCTTAGCTTCGCCCGCATACTGCGCTGCGGCGGCTTCCAGTTCGATGGCGCACTGCCCTTCATAGCCCGATTCATGGCAGATACCAAGTAAAGAGCTTACCGCATCGAACACCCGCCCCATGCTGGAGGATCGGATGGCGTTGACGTTAGTCTTCAGCGCCGCTTCCACCATCCCGCCGCGCGCATCCTGCGCAGGGAGTTTTGCATCAAACAGCAGGCAGGCAGCGCTTTTCCAACCCTGCCGGATGGAAGCGTCCCCACCCAAATACGCCGTGGGCTTGATATGCCCGGCCCGAAGAAATCCATAGGGGGAAGCAATCAAAAACTCCCCGCCCCAAACGGTACCGTCCGTCCCGTAGCCGGTGCCGTCAAACGATACGCCTATGACGGGCTCCTTTTTTCCGTGTTCCGCCATGACGGAGGCGGTGTGCGCAAAGTGATGCTGAACCTCAAAAAGCGGAAGCCCTAAGGTCTTTGCGTACCGGGTGGAAGCGTAATCCGGGTGGAGGTCGCAAACGGCGTGGGTGGGTGCTGCCTGTAAGAGCCGCTGCATGTCCGAGGCCGTTTTTTCATACGAGAGGAACATTACCCGGGTATCGAGATCTCCAAGCTCGGTGCTGGGGTAAAGCTGCCCGGCGTTCAGTATGCAAACATTGCTTTTCTGGTGCGGCCCCAGCGCGAGCACGGTATGCCCGCAGTCTTCCATCTCTGCAACGGGAAGCGGCACATACCCGCGCGCCCGGCGGATGAATTGGGTGTTTCCATTCACCACGGCCACCACAGAATCGTCGAGTGTCCGCTCGATGGCCCGGTCGTGGAACAGCACGTAGTCGAGTTCCCCATGGGCTTCAAAAAAGGAGAGCATATCGTCATCCCGGTGGAATATGGGCAGGCCCGAAGGGTTGGCGCTGGTCAAAACCAGCGGCCCTGTTTCTTGGAACAACAAATGCTGCAATGGGGTGTAGGGTAAAAACGCCCCGATATACCGGCTTGCGCCATATACGCCTTTGGCGATGGAGCCTTTCTGGGTTCTATTTAGTAACACAATAGGCCGCGCGGGGGAAACGAGAAGCGCTTCCTCTTCCCTTGATACCGCGCAGCGTTCTTTGATATCATCAAGCTTCGCAAACATCACGGCAAAGGGCTTGCTTTCCCGCCCTTTGAGCGTGCGCAGGCGGGAAACGGCGGCCTCGTCCATTGCGCTACAAGATAGGTGATACCCGCCGATGCCCTTGATTGCGACGATACCGCCATTGTTCAAAAGCTCCACTGCGGCTGAAATTGCCTGCTTTCCCGTTTGCCGCTCGCCGTCTCTGGCTAAGCCAACAAGCTCTGGGCCGCACGCATTGCAGCATACCGTCTGCGCATGGAAACGCCTGTTGTCTTCTTCATGGTATTCTTGATCGCACAGTTCGCACATGGGAAACGGGTCCATCGAAGTGCTCGCCCGGTCGTAGGGAACTGCTTTTAATATGGAAAAGCGCGGGCCGCAGTACGTGCAGCTGATGAACGGGTTGAAACACCTGGGATTGTCCGCCGTAAAGAGCTCTTTTAAGCAATCCCCGCATACGGCGATATCCGGTCCCGGCATGGCGATGCCGGAAGACTGTTCGCTTGCTTCGATGACGAACCCTTCTGAAACCGGTTCATCGCAGACCACCCGCTCCACCGAGCGGATAAAGCTGCCCGCTGGAGGGTTACCGGTGAGTTCCTCTATAAAGCGGGAGACCGCTTTCGCGTCTCCGCGCACCTTGATATATACCTCGCCCCCGGTGTTCCGAACAGACCCGGAAAGCGCATGTTTTCGCGCCAGCCGCGCTACATAAGGGCGGAACCCCACCCCCTGCACGACGCCGCTGATGCGCAGCGCCTGTATGTTTATAGTTGCGCCTTGAGCCATTCGGCGGCCTCAACAAAGCCCTCGCCTGTCTTTGCGGAGACGAGAAACACTTTTGCGTTGGGGTTCAATGCCATAACACCCTTGAGGAAGTAGTCGTAATCAAACTCCACATAGGGCATCAGGTCTTTTTTGTTTAAGAGTATGGCGGCGGATTTCTCAAACGCAAGCGGGTATTTATATGGCTTATCTGCGCCTTCCGTCACGGTGGAGACGAGCAGCTTGATGTTTTCGCCGATCGAGAACTCCGCGGGGCAGACAAGATTGCCGATGTTTTCAATAAACAGCACGCCCTTCTGATCGAGCGGCATGGATTTTAACGTATTCTCGATCACCGCGCCATCCAGATGGCACGCGCCAAACGTGTTGATCTGCACCGTCTCAATGCCCAGGGCGTTGAGCTTTTGGGTATCAATATCCGACTCGATATCGCCTTCAATCACATATGGCTTTATGCCCGAAAGATGGGAAATGAGTTGTATGAGGCAGGAGGTCTTGCCAGCGCCCGGCGCACCCATGACATTGACGGCATAAATGCCCCGCGCCTTGAGGCTTTCGTGTATTTGCTCCGCAATGCGGTCGTTTTCATCAAACACGTTCTCCATAATGGCGACGTCTTTTGTTTCCATGGTTTTTCCCTTTCCCCGCGACAGTTCGCGGCGCTCCTGTTGTTAATATTACTATATAAGAATACACACTATAAATACCTGTTACAGAGTATTTTAAACTTCCAGCTCGACACTCTCAACATAGCATTCGTTTCCGGTTTCGGTTGGGCTTCCCAACGCCCCGCAATCCGGGCACGTAAATGAAAAGCGTGGCTTATTAAAATTTTTGTTGCAGGCTTTGCAGAACATTTGCGTTTTCACAAGGTTTAACGCGAGCTTCGCGTCCTGTGCAGGGGTTCCGCTTGCAATGATTTCAAAATAAATCTGCACGGAATCCGGCATGATGCCGGTGTTTTCCCCGATCATAAGCGTCGCGGAATTCACCCGTTTGGCCCCGTTTTCCTCTGCCGCGCGGTTGATGATTTCAACAATTCTTTTTGTAAGGGCGTATTCGTGCAATGCATTCTCTCCTTGTCCGGCCGATGCGCTCAAAAAACGCATATCCTCTTACGGAATCGTATTATATCCGATATTTTGGGGCTGTACAATATACTGCCGACCGTCGCCGTGAAAAACTGCAAGTTTGAATTGTCGTCCAGTCAGCTAAAAGTTTTTGTTAGAGCTTGTTCTTTGGTAGAACCGGAATTTTTAGGAGTACATTATAAGCAAATGATGAATTTACCTTGATTTTCTCTTGCATTTTTGAATTAAGAATATATTATTGCACAAAGCGTTTGTTATAAAATTAACTTATTGACATATGCAAAATTAATAATTATGATACAGATGTCGGACGCGCTACAACAGTTTCATAAGTGCCCCTCAAGAACACATCTGCAAAGTATGCGATCCGTCATGTAGGTAGGCAGATGGTTTTTGTATGCCCTTGGAAATGATTGCAATACTAAAAACGAAAAGTATGCAAGAGTGTCCATTATCGCCTTACTATGGCGAAGCTGTTGAAATACCACATAGGAGACAGGCAGAATGACCGGTCAAACGCTTCTACTTCTTACCATAGGCATACCGCTGCTAGGCGCATTTTTGCTGCCGATTGCAGGTAGGGTATCGCCAAAGTTCCGAAACGCCCTTGCCTTTGTTCTGGTAGCGGCGCCGCTTCTCTTAAGCGCACTTGCGCTGCTGCCATCCTCGCTCAGGGAACCGTCCATACTGCAGATTACGCTGCCGTTCGGTTTGAGCTTTGGCCTCATGGCGGACGGCTTAGCGGTGTTTATGGCGATATCCGCCTCGCTCATCGGCCTTATCATTGTAGGGTATTCGTTTGGTTACATGTCGCACTCTGGTAACCAAAGCGAATACTACTTTTTTGTCGTGCTCTTTATCGGCGCGATGATGGGTATCGTCTATTCGACGGATTTGATTTTCCTCTACCTGTTCTGGGAAATTTCCGCGCTTTGCTGCTGGCGGCTCATTGGCTTCTTCCGTGAGAAGGAGTTTGTCCGCCGGGCCAATAAAGCCTTTCTCATCACGGTATTCGGCGCACTGCTTATGCTTGCAGGCTTCATCATGATCTATGTGCAAAACGGCACGACGGATCTACTTGCATTGAAGGGCCAGCCCATTGCAACGGCCGCGGTGGTACTCATTCTCTTTGGCGTGCTTTCAAAGTCCGCGACCCTTCCGCTGCATTCCTGGATTGCGGACGCAGGTGTCGCGCCCTCCCCTGTCACAGCGCTGCTGCACGCGGCGGTGCTTGTCAAAATCGGCGTGTATGTGTTTGCCCGCCTGTTCCTTGTGAACTTTAAGCTTGACGACGTATGGCATACCGTGGTTCCCGTCATCGCCGCTATAAGCTCTATAGCCTGTGCGGGCGCGGCAATTGCGGAGCACGACATCAAGCGCATTATCGCGTATTCCACCGTCAGTCAGATCGGTTATATCTTCTTAGGTATTTCTGTGGGCGGGGAGCTTGCCGCGGCGGGCGGCATACTCTACATTCTCATGCATGGCATTTCCAAGGCGGGCCTGTTTCTATGCGCGGGTATCGTGGAGCATAATTACCACACCAAGGACATCCGGGAATTGGGCGGGCTGATGAAAACCATGCCGGTCACTGCTGTTTCCTTCCTCTTATGCGCGTTCTCCGTCATGGGCATTCCGCCGTTTGGCGGCTTCTTCAGCAAATACTTGGTGGTCAACGGCGCGGCAGCGGCGGGCCATCCCTGGATCGCTTTCACGTTCCTGCTGGGCGCGGTGCTTACCATTGTGTACCTGCTGCGCGCGTTCACCAAGGTATTCTTAGGCGAACCCAAGCGGGAATTGAAAAAGGAAGGCTCTTTGAGCATGGTATTCTCCGTGGCGCTGCTTGCGGCGCTCTCCCTGATCAGCGGGTTGCTGGTTCAGATTCCTGCGGGCTTTGTTGAAACGCTTGTGCAGCAATTGGTGGTGGCGGCATGAATAGTAACACATTGTTATTTTTGATCTGTGTACCCGCGCTGTTCGCGGTAGTAACCTTCCTGCTTCCTCAAAAGACGAAGTGGTGGAAGGAAGTATTGCTTGTACTTGGCGCGCTTGTAAACCTTGGGTTGGTAATAAGCGTTTCTGGAAACGTGCTTGCTGTGGATCTTCCCTGGGGCGGGTTTGGCCTTGAGTTCTCGCTTCGGCTGTTCCCGTTCTCCGGCTTTATCCTTTTGGCGGTAGCCGTCATTGCGCTGCTTGTCACGTTGTATTCCACCACGTTTTTGCGGGAAAAACCCTACGCGAAGC
>JAEZIE010000243.1 GCA_023416175.1 Bacillota bacterium | reverse complement strand
CAGGCGGCTATGGTATATCGTTTCTTAAAAGACAAGGTCGGGCTCGAGTGTATTGTCGCTCCAGATGGCCGTATTCTGAAAAAGCAAGTATCAACCCCGGGCGCCTTCCCCAAACTCCTGGAAAATGCTCTGGCCAAATTCCCACAGGGAATTCCCGAACAGACGGATTTTCTTTCGGTCGTTTCAGCGCTTGGCGCTGCCCCTTACCTATGGATGTCCTTTCTTCCGCCGAATGCAACCACGGATGATGACTGCTACAGTATTTGCCTCTGGCCGGATGATGCCGGACAACTGGTAGCTGTGGTACAGCATAATCTTGTGCTGCGTTGGGAGTACCAGCCTCACGATACGGTGCTGGATGCCGCTGCTGCGGATGGCACAACGCCGCGCGTTCCGCGCTGGCTTTCACCTGACCCCAAAAACGGGAACGATAGGCTGAGCAAGTACGCCGCATTCGTAAAGTTTTCTTCATTGCTGCCCGGTCATAGTGAGCAGCAGGTGATTGAAAAAATGGGTGCACCAACCCAAGTGGAGGATGGCGCCGCACTGCGCACGCTCCGATACGCCGTTCCGGATGCAGCCTTTGCAGGCGGAAATGCCATGTTTGTCTTCCAGTTCGGCACCGGAGAAGACAAGAGCCTTATCTCAAAGAGCGCGCAATTGATGCCGATCGATACCAATGAGGTACGGGGCCGTTATGCCACGCAAATGCTGCCCGGGATGACGCATGGTGAGATCGCCCGCTTTATGAATGGCAGCGCGCTGCTGACCAATGTAAGCGTTTCTACAACCGGAGAACTGCTGCAATCGTACTCCTATGCCGGGGGCCGCGCAATGGTTTCCGCCGTATTTATGAAGGATGTGGATGTCTGCCTTTACAATGAAATCGTGGTGAACGATACGCAGGAGGAGGCAGCCACTCTGTATGAGGAATATGTGTTACCCGTACTGCCCGTATTGCCCGCGCCAAATAAGACAGCTGCGCCGAAAAAAACGCCAACGCCTGCCCCGCAAACGCCCGGGCCCACGCCACCACCTCAAACGACCCCTGAGCTGGAAACACCAATTCCAACGACCCCTGAGCCGGAAACGCCCCCGCCCGTGACGCCCACCCCGAGAATTTCGATCTGGATCCCGAGCATCTCTTTCCGCCCGATCTTTACGCCTACTCCTACGCCCACACCGATCATTATTCGGTAATAGATGCTTGTGACTGGGATCAATCACACCAAACCGACACCCAATAAAAAAGTGGCGCATACGCGCCACTTTTTATTGTAATACCATGATATTCTTTGTCACAAGCCTCCGCTTTTTGGTATAGCCCGCTTACCGGATCGGTACTGCCTTCTCTGTTTTCCAAAGCATCTTATCCTAAGCTGCGGAACCCCTAAAACCAAATTGCCCGGATAATGACAAACGCGATAAACAGCCAAATGAGCAGGATGGGCAGCGCATAATACCATTTCTTTGGTCTGCCGCCTAACCAAAGACTTTCTGCTTCCCTTCGGCAATTCTCCATAACGGCTGGCGGGATCAACCGTATGGTAAGCGCAACCAATGCCGGAAGCAATATGAGATCGTCGAGATACCCAAGTACAGGAATAAAATCCGGGATCAGATCGATGGGAGAGAGCGCATACGCAACCGCCAGGGCGGCAAGAACTTTTGCCCCGACGGGCGTTTCCTTTTGCTTCATAGCAAGAAACACCGCCGGGATATCGGTTTTGAGTTGCCTTGCCCGTTCCGTAAGGCCTGTCCTTTTCGCTCCACCCATCCGGTTTTATCCCCGATTATTCAGAACTGTTCATGGTCTACAAAATCTAATATGGCATTCCAGGACCGAACGGCTGGCCATGATCACCGTTAGAATGGGCGGGCAAAGAACCAGTTTGTTACATACTGATCCAACAGTATGAGTACGCCAAGCGTAGCCACATAATAGATAAACGGGGTGAGTCGCTTGCTTTTGATGATACGCAACATCAGCCGTACGGCTATATAGCCCGCAATTGCGGCCATAGCCATACCCGCGACGACAAACGCCCAGTTAACGTCTCCTAGGCCGCTTTCCAAAAGATCCGGCACCTCAAACACAAAGGAGCCCACAATAGCGGGAACGGAAAGTAAGAACGAAAAATCCGCGGCTTCCTTTTTCTCCATTTTGCAGTACAAAGCGCCTGCGATCGTTGCCCCGCTCCGGGAAACGGCGGGAAGTATGGAAACGCTCTGCATCACGCCAACGAGCAGCGCATCCGCCGGGCGCATGGTCTCTGCGGTCTTTCGTCCCGTCTTTGCGCGCTGCGCGAACCAAAGAATGAGCGCAGTCAACAAAAACTCAAAGCCGAGAAAGTACCCCTTATAGGATTCCTCGATCAAATCTTTCAAAAAAATTGCGGCGAGAACCGTGGGGATGAGTGCGATAATGAGCATCAGCGTTTTCTTTTGGAACGGATGGCGGATGAGATCCCACAGTTCCTTATAGTACACGGCGATTACCGCGATCAGCGTGCCGATATGCAGCATGATGGTAAAAAACAGTGTCCCCTGCTCCACGCCAAACAAGTTGTGCAGCAGCACCAGATGGCCGGAGCTTGAAACCGGCAAAAATTCCGTAATGCCCTGAACAAGGCCCAATAGAAGCGCGATCCAGATGGTCATTCGCAACCCCTCCCGAGGCGGGGCAGAGCCCCATAAATTTTGTTTCGCTTAGCTAATGATATGCCGGGTATGCGCCATTTACAAGAACAGCTTTCTCTTCCATGAAAAAAGCGTCCCGCGAAAAACGCGGGACGCTTTTGACGGTTTGCTTAGTAGGGATAGTTGGGTCCGACGCGGTCTGCCTCTACATAACCCGTATAGGTACTGCCGCCCGATCTCCATGTGACGTTGTAATAGTCGCCGACCTTGTACACAACAGTGACGGCCTGGCCGCGGTCAAGCCAATCAACGTTGGTTTTCCATTTGTACACGGTTACCCCCAAATCCTTATATGTGGTTGCACCCGAAAGCTTCTGTACATACAGGGTGGTGCCGACCGAACCGGAACCGGAGCCGGGGTAACCGCCATAGTACTTAAGACCCGAGGCGGGCGTATACATGACTTCATCGTCGACGAGTATCTGAATCCAATCGCCGTTGGTGGCCATTGCCCAGACCTGCTCATTGCGGGTTAAATACCCGGTGCGGTACGCGCTCTGCTCATAGGGGATGGAATAGCAGTAGGTGTAGCTGTTGGGCGCATACATCCAAGTATTGAGCGTGGTAAACCCGGACGTGCTGGTACCGCCGGTGGTTACAACCACGCGGCTGGTCTGCACATAGCCGGTTCTGCCTTCAAAGTTGATCTTGACCCACGTGCTGCCCACGGTGCCGGTACGGGAAGCGCTGTCTCCCTCATATAGGTAACCGAGCCGTGCGCTGGAAGTGGACGTACTGGAATAAACGGGTGCTGTGGAGGTGGCATATACCATACCGCCGGAGGTGGAGCCGCCGGAGCTGTTCATGCGCACATCCGCCGCATACACATAGCCGGTGTTGATCCCCAGCTGCACCTCGTACCAACTGGAGTTAAACACACCAACATAGGTGATGCTGTCGCCATATTCTAAGTAGCCTATCGCGCGGTAAGCCGTGCTCGGGCCCGTGCGGACAGCCGTTTCCCGAAGCGCATACAGCTTGGTAGAGCTGCTGGGCGGGGTGCTGCCGCCGCCGGTATATGCGCTGAGATAGCTGCTCGACACATAGGCCGTCTGGTTGTTGTACTTAACCTGCGTCCAGTTGCCGGAGGTGCCGGTCTTCTGCACCGTCTCGCCCTTTACGAGGTAGCCGAGAATTGCATAGCTCGTGCCGGGACCCTTACGGACATTCACGTTGGCCGTCGCCACCATGGTGGTGGTGGTGGTGCCGGAACCCGTGCCGGGGTTGCTCTGGGATAGGTAGCCCGAGCTCACGTAAGCCGTGCCCGTGCCCCATTTGATGATGGACCAGGAACCGGTAGAACCAACCAGCGCTACGGTGTCGCCCTTTTTGAGCTCACCGAGCTTTACGTAGCTGGTACCGGGGCCAGAGCGGACATTGACGGCTGCGGTCACATAAGCGGCCTTGCCGTCATCTATGACCACGAGGTCATCATCCGAACCGGCGTACGGCTTGACATAGGGCGTATTCACATAGCCGGTCTTGCCGTTGTAATCGATCTTCGTCCAGTTGCCGGAGGTGCCGAGTTTCGTCACCACCTTGCCCTTCTCCAGCGAACCGATGACCGTTCCGCTGGTGCTGGGCTGGTTGCGTACATTGATGTTAGCCGTAGCATACACCTGAGAGGCCGCCATTGCAGGAAGCGCTACGGCCAGTAAGGTGAGCATCACCAATGCGGCCGCCAGCATATGTCGTAGAGTTCTAGTTTTCATATGAATCCCTCCTTGCGATTGCTTTTTATATCCTTCTCCCCCATCCTACGGCACAATCCCTGGTAAAATATGACTTGCTTGGGAGCAATCTTACTTAAAGAGATTATACCCCCCCGCGCCGTGGAAAGAAACAACATTCAGGAAAGTTCATACAATCTTCAAACATCTTTCCTAAAACTGCCATCAATCGCCAAGCAGTACATGCTTAGACGGATCGACCGCCTCGTCGTCCTGATACAGCGCGAAGTGCAGATGGGGTTCCATTGCGCATTCGCTCACCGCGGTATCACCCACGGCGCCGAGTTTCTCGCCCGCGTTGATGCGCTGCCCTTCCTTGACAGCCACAGGATTGGCGAGGTTGGCATAGAGGCTCTTAATCCCATTTTCATGCGCTACGAGCACGCTCGCGCCCAGTGTTTTGTCCTCATATACCTTTTCAACCGTGCCGCTCCTGATGGTGATCACGTCCGTACCCAGGCGGGCCTTGATATCCACGCCGTCATGCGTCGTCCAGACCTCCAGGGTTTCCGAATAGAGCAGCGTATCCACCGCAAATCCCCAGATGACTTCCCCTTCCACAGGTGGTGCAGCCTTGCTTTCGGCCTGCCGCTTGGGCTTGGGGGTCGGGGTGGGGGCGGGTGTTTGCGTAGCCGCAGGCGTCGCCGTGGGTGTGGGGGCTAGAGTGGGACGTATGGCCTCGCTCAAACGTTCATCCTCGCTTACTCCGGCTTCCTGGGAGTTGGGCGTAGGGTCTGCGCGCGGCACCTCCGTATCGGGCAGCAGCGCGACCGCCGCCGCAATGCCGATGCATAGGATGCATAACCCCAGTACCACATAAAACCCCTGCTTTTTGAGAAACGCCGACGCATTTTCCCTGAACGCACCTGCGCGTGTTCCCTTGTGTTCCATGATGGGTTCCTCCTTTATAACGTTGCATCAACCCAAATGGTTGCGTGTTTTGAGTGTATCCAATACAAAAAAGGTTATAACATCCAAAATTCCTCTATCGCTTCCATATCGGCTTGTTGTGAAATTAATTGGCATATTTTCCCTTGATTAAGCCCTTCGCTGGCGGACAGAATAGATTGCAGAGGTGGTAAGAGTGCGTAGCAGTACGAAAACAACCTCCATAGCCAATAAGGGCAGGAGAAAACTCGAATTCTCTCGAGCGGTATTCAGTCCGGGCGACAGCGGCGGCGGGAACTTTTGTTCCCGCCTTTGCTTGTCGAAAAAGTGCTTTGCACTTGTCCGAGATTACAGGAACAACCTGTGCCTGCGGCACGGGCGGTTGTTTCTGCAAGGAAAGCCTTGCATCGCAAGGTTTTTCGCCACCACCGCATTTGTCGCTGGTGGCGATGAAGGCTCTGAACATCCAAAAAATTCTAAAAAATATTTCATTGTTCCGTGCGTATTCTTTGGAATGCCGGGCATACTACTAGCGAGGTAGGAACGTGCTTATTCAAGTACCGGGACAACCTTCATCGTCAGAACGGGCGAGGAGGCGCACTTGAGGTTACTCAGGGCGTATATCATCCGGGAGACAGCAAACACGGGGACGCCATGTCCCCGTGTTCTTTTTTGGCCGATAGGTGTTTGTTCACCGGCTTTGCGTTTATAAATCTTACAGCTATAAAAAATTTCTAACTTTTATCGCTTATCCGGCTTATGCGCTTTGTGATTTGTCTCGAATCTAAATATACCATTTGAAATTTTATGCATATAATGCGGAAAGGATAGGGTATGCTCTGGAAGGACAAGTACGAGTTGGGCGTTCCCCTGATCGATGAGCAGCACAAAGAGCTGTTCCGGCGGGTGGATGCGTTCATGCAAACGCTAAGGTCTCCCGTTTCGTGGGAGGAAAAGGTCGCAAAAGTAAACGAGACACTTGAGTTCATGAAGGTGTATGTCGTGACCCACTTTCAGGATGAGGAAGCCTACCAGCAAAAAATCGGGTACCCCGGTCTCGCGGAACATAAGGCCCTCCATACTGGGATGGTGGCCTATGTGGTACAAGTAGCGGCAGAGTATGAACAACAGGGCTACAACGAACGCCTGATGCAGCAGTTTGGCGGCAAGCTGCTTGCGTGGCTCATCAACCACGTAGCGTCGGAAGACCAGCAGATTGCGACGTATGCAAATGACAAGGGGGTGTCATAGTGTCTGAAGCCCTGTACCGCCCGTTTTTGCGGGCAACGCAGCATGTATTCCAACTGATGCTGGACTTAAACGACGTGCACGCAGAGCCGTTAAGCGAAGTCACCCAAAACCTTGACGCCCTTGAGGTTTCCATAGGCGTGACCGGAGACCTATCTGGCCAGGTGGTTTACAGCTTTCCATACGAAACCTGCCTGAATATGGTTAATATCATGAGCGGTATGGAGATATCCGAGGTCGACGAATTTGTGACCTCCGCCATCAGCGAAATCGCCAACATCATCAGCGGAAATGTCATGACGCTGCTGACCGATGAAAACCTCTCATGCGATATCCTCCCGCCCAAGCTGATCACAGGCGAAGTGGACAAAGGCCG
>JAEZIE010000237.1 GCA_023416175.1 Bacillota bacterium | reverse complement strand
AACCTTTTTTGCAGAGGCACACAGGCATAGATCTCATCTTTCAGCTCAAATCCGCTGCGCCAACAGTATCATCTGATGTGATGGCGTATTGCAGCAATCTTAGCAACTATTCTGCTCTTTCCAGCATCAGCCGGATGCGGTTGATCTGGTTTACATAGCTTGCACCGGGATCATAATCCACTGCGACAATGTTTGCCGATGGATGAAGCTCCTTGAGCTTTTTTAGCATGCCCTTGCCGGTAATGTGGTTGGGCAGGCAGGCGAAGGGCTGCATGCATATGATGTTGTTTGCACCTTCCTCGATCAGTTCCAGCATTTCCGCCGTGAGAAGCCATCCTTCCCCCGACTGGTTGCATAAAGAGAGAAGGGGCTTTACGCTCTCCGCCATCTCATGAATTGTCTTTGGCGGATTGAAACGGCTGTTCTCCAGGGCTTTTCGCATATCGTCCTGAAAACTTTCGATCAAAAAAACGCAGAGCTGACCCAGCATGCTTTGCATAAGGCCTCCCGCAAGGTATCTATGGCTCAGTCTCTTTCCGAAGGCACAGTAGAGGAAGAACTCAGTCAGACTCGGAACGACAATTTCTGCTCCCTCTGCTTCCAAGAATTCCGCCATCCGGTTGTTCGCGGCAGGATGGTATTTGACAAGGATCTCCCCGACAAGACCAACCCGTGGCTTTTTTTCATTGCGGACAGGAATTGCTTCAAACGCTTTCACAATTCCGGAAAGGTCGTCTCTGAAAGTGTTTCGGCTGCCCTTCGAAAGGTTCTTTCTGCAACGCCGGATGCAAAGCGCCGCCGTACGGTCAGCTTCTCCTTTGATCGCTTCATACGGGCGGACCCGGTACAGGAGCTTCATGATAAGGTCCCCCAATATTAATGCCATCAGCGCCTTTTTGACAAAAGGAAGGGTAAGTCTGAAGCCGGGGTTGTTCCCGAGGCCGGAGGCGTTCAGAGAGATAATGGGGACGTTTACAAATCCCGCTGCGGCAAGGGCGGCCTTGAGCAGCGGGAGATAATTGCTGGCCCGGCAGGGGCCTCCCGTCTGACTCATGATGACCGCGGTACGCGCGGTATCGTATTTCCCAGACCTTAACGCGGAAAGGATTTGCCCAATGACGATGATGGAAGGATAGCAGGAGTCGTTGTTGACATACCGAAGGCCAAGCTCGATATCCTCCTTCGTGACCTCATGGAGCACCTCGAACCGATATCCCTCAGAAACGGCGGCCTCTTGTACGAGTTCAAAATGGATGGGCGCCATTTGCGGTGCTAAGATCGTAAAGTCCTTACGCATCGACTTTGTAAAAGCGACATTTCCATATTCATGCAATGATTTCTGATGCGAACCTTTCTGTCTTGCCTCCATTGCCGCCTTTAGCGACCTGATCCTGATCCTGACAGCCCCGAGATTATTGACCTCGTCGATCTTGATAAGCGTATAGAGCTTGCCGGTTTTTTTCAAGATTTCCTGCGCTTGCTCTGCGGCGACTGAATCTGGCCCGCAGCCGAATGAATTCAGCTGCAAAAGTTCCAGATTCTCGGTTTTGGATACAAGCTCCGCCGCCTCGTACAGCCGTGAGTGATACATCCATTGATCAAGCACACGAAGGGGCCTTTGCACATGTCCTAAATGCGCCACCGAATCTTCGGTGAAAACCGCAAGCCCCAAAGAATTAATGAGGCACGGGATACCGTGGTTCACCTCAGGGTCAAGGTGATACGGGCGGCCGGATAGAATGATACCGGAACGTCCCTGCTCCTTCAGCCGAGACAGTGCCTGCTCTCCATACCTTTTTATATCCTCCTTAAACAATCGATCTTCCCTACGAGCTGCCTCAACCGCACGCTTGATCTCTTGCTTTGATATGGAAAATTCGCCGAATTCCTCGTATAGCCTTTGGATCAGCCTTTTGTTATCGTGGTAGGGAAGAAAGGGATGATAAAGCTTCACATGATGATCTGCTAAGCTGTCCATATTGCCCCTGATGACTTCAGGATAACCCGCGACGATCGGGCAATTATAATGATTGTCTGCATCCTTGACCTCGGGCATTTCTTTGGGCAGGCATGGGTAGAAGATATGCTTGACGCCTCGGCGGATGAGCGCTTCCACATGCCCGTGGGCAAGCTTTGCGGGATAGCAAGCCGTATCCGAGGAAACTGCATCCATTCCGAGTTCATAGAGTTTACGGGAAGATACGGGAGAAAGCTCAACCCGAAAGCTCAGCCTTGTAAAAAAGGTGAACCAGAACGGATAGTTTTCATACATGTTCAGCACCCGCGGAATTCCCATTATCCCTCTTTTGGCTTTTTCCTTATCAAGAGGAACGTATCCGAACAGCCTTTTGAGCTTGTAATCGTATAGGTTAGGTAGCATCTGAGGTTCTTCGATGCCCGCGCCCTTTTCACACCGGTTGCCAGTCAGATGCGTTTTGCCGTTATCGAACCGGCTGACCGTTAGCAGGCAGCGGTTTTCGCATTTCCCGCAGCGCTCAACGCTTGTCTTACAACTAAACGTAGCGAGCTTTTCGCGGCTGATGAGGGAAGAGCGGTCTTCTTTTTTCCACGCATTCTTCGCGTATAAAGCGGCACCGAACGCACCCATGAGTCCTGCGATATCCGGCCTTACGACCTCCCTGTTCACGAGTTTCTCAAAGCTTCGAAGAACGGCGTCGTTCAGGAATGTGCCGCCCTGCACAATGATGTGATCGCCCAACTCATTTTCCTTTGCCTTAATCACCTTGAAGAGCACGTTTTTGATTACGGACCAGCAAAGACCCGCGGATATATCGCCAACAGGGACGCCTTCCATTTGCGCCTGCCTGACCTTGGAATTCATAAAGACAGTACAGCGCGAGCCGAGGTCTGCAGGTGACTTTGCTCTGACGCCGTAATCCGCGAATTCCTGAACGCTTATGTTCAGCGATTTTGCGAAGGTCTCGATAAAAGAGCCGCAACCAGAGGAGCAAGCCTCGTTGAGCAGCACACTATCGATGACGCCATCACGCACCTTGATGCATTTCATATCCTGTCCGCCGATATCGAGGATCATCTCAACATCCGGTAAAAAGTGTTTCGCCCCGCTAAAATGCGCGATCGTTTCTACAACCCCGTGATCGCAGGAAAACGCCGCTTTGATGAGATCTTCCCCGTAGCCGGTGACAGCCGAGGAAGCGATCGCAGCCCCGGGGCCGAGAACGGAATAGACACTATGGAGCATTTCCGACGCTGTTTCGAGCGGTTTTCCCTCGTTGCTTTGATAGCAGGCGTAAAGCAGACTTCCCTGCTCATCGATCAGCGCCGCCTTGCTTGTGGTGGATCCGATATCGAGCCCTAAAAAGCAGTTCCCGGAAAAGCCTTTTGGCTCCCTTCTTTTTACCCTTTGGATATTGTGCCTGATTAAAAAGGTACGGTATTCTTCCGCAGAGGCGAACAGGGGTTCCAGACGCGGCGTATCCGATAAAAACCCGCTTTCCGCGGACTGCATCCTTTCAAGAAGCTCCGTTAAAGAAAGCGCATCGGGGATATCGTCTTGACTCCGTGTTTTTGAATGGAGTGCGGCGCCGATTGCGGCATATACCTCGGCATGCTCAGGTACGACCGTTTCCTCGTCAGTCAATACCAGGGTTTCCTTGAAGCGCTTGACCAGCTGCGGCAAAAAATGCAGCGGGCCGCCCAAAAACCCGACCTTGCCTTTGATTTTTCTTCCCGCAGCAAGCCCTGTGATGGTCTGGTTCACGACCGCCTGAAATATCGAAGCTGCGATATCCTCTTTTCTTGCGCCTTCATTCAGCAGGGGCTGGATGTCGGTCTTGGCGAAAACGCCACAGCGCGCAGCGACCGGATAGAGTACTTGGTGATTTTCAGCGAGCGCGTCAAGGCCTTTTGCGTCCGTATTCAAAAGGATCGCCATCTGGTCGATGAACGCTCCTGTTCCTCCCGCGCAAATGCCGTTCATCCTTTGGTCTGCGCCGTGATCGAAGAATGTGATTTTCGCATCCTCGCCGCCAAGCTCGATGATGACAGAGGCTCCCGGGATATATCTTTGCACCGCCTTGCTGCCTGCGATAACCTCCTGAACGAACGGAAGCTTAAGGGTTTCGGATAAGGAAAGCCCGCCCGATCCTGTAACAGAAACGGCAAAACGAGCATCGCCGAGGGCATCCTCCAATTCACAGAGGGTGCCGCGAAGCGTCGTCATCAGATCCGAATAGTGCCTTTTATAACAGCTGAAGATCAGCCGGTCCTCATGATCCAGCGCCGCGAGCTTTACAGTGGTGGAGCCGATATCAATTCCAAGACAGAGTACGTCATCATCAAGTGACGTTTGGGCTTCCTGGGGTAGTACCAACGTTTTTGATTCTCCTTGACCATAAATAAAAACACTTTGAATGGACTTTAGTATTGCCATTTCAAAGTGTTTTATATAGTCCGGTTCAAGGATATAGGAGATAGGCAGTCCATTCGGATAATGAGGTTTTGTATCCTCATAAACTATTGGGAAGTTTCGATAATGGCTTTAGTTATGGATAAAGATCGCTAATTTGCATGAGTTTGATTTATTCCATTCTATGATTGTAGCATTTCTAAGCATATCAAATCAATTTAGCAGTTTGCTCCCGATCACCTTTCCTAACCAAGCAACCTAAATGGGGGATGATTGGCATCCCATAATATTTTGGTCGTAATTTGATAGATAAATGCTTGACATACTCTGCTGAAGTCTATATACTGGCAATATAAAATATAATCGATTATCTAAAAAGCGTTTCTTCCTAAAAAATCAGTGTTAAAAATATTCTTCTCTCTATTAAACCCTTTAGAGGTATTCGGCATGGTAAGTAAATCGGATATAGAGCAGATGCGCCGCTTAAGTGCAGATATACGCATAGAAACCATTCGGGCGCTCGCGCATGCGGGATTTGGCCACATTGGGGGTGCCATGTCCATTGCGGATGTGTTGGGCGTGCTGTATGGCGGCGCGATGCGGATCAGGCCACAGGAACCAGAGTGGGAGGACAGAGATTATTTGGTCGTCTCCAAAGGTCACGCCGGGCCCGCCGTGTATGCTGCGCTCGCGCTTTCAGGCTATTTTCCAAAGGACTGGCTTCGTACCATCAATCAATCCGGAACCCGTCTTCCCAGCCATTGCGACAGGCTTAAAACCCCCGGCATCGATATGACGACGGGCTCCCTCGGGCAGGGGATATCCTGCGCGATGGGTATCGCACTGGGTATCCGGATGCTGAAGAAACAAAATGTTGTCTACTGTATCATAGGCGACGGCGAGATGGAGGAAGGCCAGGTTTGGGAGGCAGTTGAGGCTGCGGCGCACCAGAGACTTTCCAACCTGATCCTTTTCGTGGATTATAATAAGAAGCAGCTCGACGGCAGGATAGTGGATATCGTGGATCCCATCGATATACCGGAAAAATTTCGTGCCTTTGGCTGGAATGCGCGGCAGGTGGTTGGATACGACGCGCAGGATATACTCTCCGGGCTTACCTGGGCCTGGAACCAAAATGAAAAGCCCACCGCTCTGGTGTTAGACACCTACAAGGGGCTGGGGTGCAGTTTTGCTGAGGCGCAGGAATTCAACCACTATATGAATATCGATTTCAATATGGCGGAGGCTGCAGTTGCTGAGATAGAGCGCCGCTATGCTTTGGGTACTTTCCCGCGAGGTGATTTTCTATGGCAGTGATAGAAAGCAAGGAACATACCCTCGAAGCTCAGGAGCTGCGTGCAATTTATTGCGATGCCCTCCTTGATGCTGCCGAGCGCGATGACAAGATCGTTGTACTCAACTGCGACATGAGTACATCCATGGGGACCAACCCTTTTATAAATCGCTTCCCCGAGCGCTCGTTCAATCTGGGTATTCAGGAGGCGAACGCCTGCGGTACCGCGGCCGGCCTCTCGTTGACAGGTTTTAAGCCCTTTCTTCATACGTTCTCCGCGTTTATCACCAGGCGCATCTATGATCAGATCTTTCTGTCCTGCGCATATGCGGGGCTGAATGTAAAGCTGGTGGGGGGGGACGCAGGCGTGAGTACCGCGTCAAACGGCGGCACGCATATGCCCTTTGAAGATGTCGGCCTGTTGCGCCTAGTGCCGGGGGCAACGATCGTTGAACCGGCCGATGGCTCCGCCATGCGCGCGCTCATACCGCAACTCGCGGAGTTATACGGTGTCAGCTACCTGCGCATGCCCCGCAGGAAGGCGGTGCGCATTTACGAGAATGGCACTGAGTTTGCTATTGGCAAGGCCAATATCCTTCGTGAGGGCCGTGATGTTTCCATCATTGCCAGCGGCATGCTGGTTTACGAGGCGCTGCTTGCCGCCGATATGCTTCTAGAACAGGGGATTCAAGCGCGCGTAGTGGATATGTTCACCATTAAACCGCTGGATGTGGCGTGTGTGCAGGCCTGCGCGCGGGAAACCGGCGCCATTGTCACGGCCGAAAACCATAACTATTTAAATGGCCTAGGTTCCGCGGTGGCGGAGACACTGGTTGAAAGCTATCCTGTTCCTATGGAGCGCATTGGAGTCCGGGAACAGTTCGGTGAAGTGGGGACCGTGGAGTATCTGCTGGAGCACTTCGGACTTTCGGCGCCCTTTATCTGTAAAAAAGCTATAGAATGCATCGCGCGCAAGCGATAGAATGGGTAAGAATAGATAGGCCTTGCGTAGGCATTATCTACCAATTTATCGCGCAGGGAACGGGGAGGACTTATGCCAAAAGAATATCCGATCGGCAATTCTTTGCCGCGCGCCGACGGCATGGATAAAGTAACCGGAAAATCTATCTATGGAGACGATATCATGCTGCCCGGGCAGCTATACGGCGCCGTGCGCCGCAGCGAACACCCACATGCCCGCATATTGGCGGTGCATACGGAAGCGGCTGCCGCCTATCCCGGCGTACGCGCAGTCATCACGGGGGAAAATTGCAGAAAGTACTTCGGGCAGTTTATAGCCGATCAGCCCATACTCGCCATCGACAAGGTGCGTTATTGGGGGGAACCCGTAGCCGCAGTAGCGGCGGATGATCCGCATACAGCTCATGAGGCTGCTAAGCTCATCAAGGTGGACTATGCTCCTCTGCCGGTGGTGGATACGATTGAAAAAGCACTCAAGGGGGATACGCTTCTACACGAGGATTGGAAGAATTACACCATCTACGGGGCAACCCATCCCGTACCCAATTCCAATATTGTGGATCGGTTCGTACTTTCCGCTGGAAACGTGGAAGAAGGGTTCGCCGAGGCCGACGTCGTGGTGGAAAATGAGTTCTATTGCGGCATGCTTCAGCACACTGTGATGGAAACCCATTGTGCCACGGCGGTCGCGGACGGGGAAAAGATTCACATCTATTCTCCCGCACAATCCCCCTTCGCCATACGCGGCGTGATCGCAAACGCGTTTGGTTACAGCCAGGATAACGTACGCATCACCTGCACCGAGATCGGCGGCGGGTTTGGGTGCAAAGCTGAGGCCAAGGCGGAGCCCATCGCTGTGGCGCTGGCACTCGCTTCCAAACGGCCGGTCAAGCTGCTGTATGAAAGGCACGAGGAGTTCTCGGCCACGCTCGTACGCGCCCCCGTGCTGTTCAGGATCAAGACCGGCGCCCGGAAAGACGGAACGCTGGTTGCGCAGCAAATCAAGATTTATTGGGATACCGGCGCTTACGCCACCTTTGGCCCGCGCGTGAATTACAACGCTGGCTACGCCGCAAACGGCCCCTACAAGATTCCAAACACGTATGTGGACAGCTATTGCGTGGTAACGAACAAAACCCTGGGTACTGCATATCGTGGCTTCGGTATCACGGAAGTCGCGAACGCCCATGAGATGCAGATGGACTGCATCGCGGAACGGCTGCATATGGACCCTTTGGAGCTTCGGCTTAAAAATGTGCTACGCGACGGGGACATTTCCGTCACCGGCGAACGCATGCAAAGCGTAGGCGTGGCCGAGTGCCTTGAGAAGGCCGCAAAAGCCATCGATTGGGCTAATAAGCCACTTGCATGGAAGACGCCAGACGGTAAGCTCCGGGGGAAGGGGCTTGCTTGCTTCATCAAGCTTTCGGGTACTCCTTCCACCACATCCTGCATTCTGCGCATGAACGAAGACGGGACGCTCACGCTGCTTTCGGGCAGCAGGGAGATGGGGCAGGGCGTCATGACGGTGCTGCCCCAGATTGCGGCGGCAGCGCTCTCAATGGATCCCGGCAGAATCAAGATGGCGCCGGTGGATACGGCTTTTACCCCCTATGATAAGACGACAACGTCCAGCCGCTCGACATTCCACAGCGGCAAGGCCGTGCTTGACGCCGCAGAAGGTATCAAACGCCAGCTTTGTGCGTTGGCGGCAACGAAGTGGGGCGTTTCCGTCCAGGATGTAGCGTTCCAAGACGGGCTCATCTGCCACCCGACCGAACCTTCCAGAAGCATTGCCATTAGCGATGTCAAGGCCAGCGGCATTATGAAGGAACAGCCGCCGGTCATTGCCACAGGCACTTATGGTACATCAGATATTTTTGATACGCCCGATCCCGAAACGCACGCTTCCAAGCGTCCCACCATTATGTGGATGATGGGTGCGCAGGCGGTGGAGGTAGAGGTAGACCCGGGAACCGGCCGTGTGCGAGTAATCAAGATCGGTGCGGCGCATGACGTTGGCAAAGCTGTGAACCCTTTAGGCTGCCTTCAGCAGATCGAAGGCGCGCTTGTCATGGGTGTCGGCCACGCGCTGCTTGAAGAGATGATATATCAGGACGGTGTCCTGAAAAACGGCAATATGGTGGATTACAAAGTACCCACATTCATGGATGCTGATTTTGAGACCGAGATTTCGCTGGTGGAATGTGCGCATCCCGAGGGCCCCTTTGGCCTTAAGGGAATTGGCGAGCCGGGCGTTGCCCCTACGGCTCCTGCCATCGCCAACGCCGTAAGTGCAGCCTGTGGCAGGCGGTTTCGCTCCACGCCAATTAAGCCTGAACAGATTTTACTGGAGGAAGGGGGGAGCAAAGATGCTGCCGGAGTTTGATCTCATAATTCCCAAGACACTTGAAGAAGCCTGCTCGCTCAAGCTTCAGGGAGGACGTATCCTTGCGGGCGGCACGGATGTGCTGGTATCCATGCACGGCGGCGCGCTCCAACCCCGTACTCTTATTGATATCAAAGGGCTTTGTGAGCTTAGGGGCATGACAGAAACAGAGGAAGGTCTTGATATCGGGGCATTGACGACCCACCGTGAAATAGAGGTCTCCCCGCTCATACGTCAAAAGTATACCGCGCTCTTTGAAGGATGCTCGCAGGTGGGCTCCATGCAGATCCGCTTCCGCGGCACGCTGGGCGGCAACATTTGCAACGCCGTGCCTTCTGCGGATAGTACCGGGCCGTTGCTGGCGCTGGGCGCAGTCTGCGTCATCGCCGGTTCCCAAGGGGAGAGAGTCGTACCGCTTTCTGATTTTTTTACCGGCGCCAAAAGCACCGTGCTCAAGGATGATGAGCTTTTAAAGCGTGTTCTCCTGCCCCTGCCTGCGTCGCAGTCGGGGAGCTGCTACTCAAAGTTTACACGTCGCAATGCGATGGATATCGCGCTATATGGGGTATCCTGCTACATTGCGCTCCGGGATGAAAAGATAGAGGCCGCTCGGATTTCGCTTACCACCGCTGCGCCCACTCCCATCCGGGCATACGAGGCAGAGAAGGTTTTGATCGGCCAAATTCCAGGTGAAGCGTTGGCGGCGGAGGCAGGTAAATGCGCAAGGGCCGAGGCACGGCCACGCAGCAGCTGGCGGTCCTCCGCAGAGTTCCGGCTGGCGCTTACCGAAGAATTAACTGCCCGTACGGTCATGACCGCCGTGCAGCGGGCAAGGGAGGCTTTGCCATGACGGAAAAAAAGATTCATGTGCGAATCAACGGGCAGCTTTATACGCGCCAAGTCGGCGTAAACGTGACACTTGTTGAGTTCCTCCGATATGATATTGGCCTCACCGGCACCAAGATGGGCTGCAACGAGGGCGAATGCGGCGCCTGTACCGTGCTTTTTAATGGAGAGCCGGTCAATTCCTGTCTTGTCCTCGCCGTCGAAACAGACGGTGGAGAAGTGCTTACTGTGGAAGGGTTGGCGCACGAACAGCTACACCCGCTCCAGCAGGCGTTTCTGGATGTTGGCGCCGTGCAGTGCGGTTTTTGTACGCCCGGTATGCTCCTTACTGCCAAGTCCATACTCGACCGTAACCCCCACCCAACCGGGGAGCAGATTCGTAAGGATATGGAAGGAAATATATGCCGCTGTACGGGCTATAACCGTATTATAGAGGCTGTGCTGCTGGCCGCGGAACGCATGAGCGAGAACCCCTTCGTCGAGTAAACCTGTATTCTTCCCGCCGCTCCGGCCGACTCTAAAGGCCGGATGTTCTTTGCATATTCCTTTCTCGGGCTAATTCTACCGTTTAAACAAACGATTCTCATTCCTGTATCATCGATTTAAAGTCTATTAGGTTCTTAACCGAATACTCGTTTTTCATGAACCATCATGAAAACTACAAAAATACAGGAGGCCGATTATGAGCGAGGACAACAAGATCTATGCAACCTATTTTGGCGATGCAGAACTCCCTGTGGAATGGAAGGACGAGGAAGAAAAGGGCCTGATGTGGTTTTACGACGATCTGCACTGCCCCAACCCCATCTCCCCGCTCTATTTTGATGTGGGCGGCTGGTGGGGCGCAACCTGCGAATACATGTACCGCCGGTTCGGCGCGCCAATCGGCTCAGAATGGCTCGCAAAGAAAATTGGCGGTTACGTGTACAGTGCCGTTGTGCCGCCCAAGACGGATGCGGACAAAGTGGGAGGACTTTTCAGCTACTATTCCGCCGTTATGCCCATATACGCCGACCAGTTCCTGGACAGATGGAAGAACTCCTATATCAAGGAGCTCCAGGATGCGGGCAACTACATGATCAACTTTGATTTCGAGCACAAGAGCATTCCTGAAATCCTCATCCACATGGAGGATTGCCTGGATCTGCAGGAGCGCGCGTTCCGCATTCACTGGATCATCAACCTGGCTCAGGTACAGGCTTCCACAGACTTTGCCAACATTTACGCGGAAGCAGTCGGCAGTGCGGACGATGATCTTTCCAAGATCACCATCTCGCGGGATGACAGGAACTGGGATTCGCTCAAGGCTCTTTGGAGCATCAAGGAGTATATCGGTACAATGCCCGCGCTCAAAATGCTGTTCTTAGAGGGCAGTATTGAAGAGATCATGGCGAAGTCTTCCTCCGTCGATGGCGGCGCAAAGCTCCTGGAATTGGTAAAGGCGTATCAGGAGGAATACGGCTATAAGGCGATCTACTCCCATGAGTATATCTATAAAACCTGGATTGAGGACCCCACCCCCATCTATGAGGCCATCAGGGGCTATGTGGAAACAGATTATAACTTCTATGAAAATTATAACAGCTGCATGCAGACGCAGCAGGATGCCATCAACCGGGCACTTTCCAAGATCAAGGATCCTGCGATGCTTGAGAAATTCAACAAATCCCTCGAGCTGTGCCTGAAGATGATGCCCCTCACGCCCGACCACCATTTCTATATCGACCAGGCTATCTATGCGCATATGCGCCTGATGTTCCTTGAGGTGGGCAGGGCGTATGTCCGCGCTGGCAAGCTCAAGGATGCCGAAGATATCTTCATGCTTGAGTATGAAGAGATCCGCTGCCTGGGCGTTTCGGATTATCCCGTCGAGGAGAAGATCGCTTCCCGGCGCGCTGAAATGGCCGAGGCCGCTAAAAAGCATCCCCGGTATTGGTATGGCACCGCCACGCATTGGCAGCTTTATATGGAGCCGTACAAGCACGCGCTTTGGGGCTATCCCGAGATCTTTGAGCGCGAGATGGAGGAGAAGAAAGAGGCGAAGCCCTTGAGCAAGACTCTCATCAAGGGTATTCCCGGCTCCGCGGGCGTTGTCGAGGGGACTTGCCGTTTTGTGAGCACCCCCAAGGACTTTGACAAGCTGCAAAAGGGCGAGATCATGGTCTGCAAGATGACCAACCCCGCGTGGATCGTCAGCTTTTCCAAGATCGCAGGGCTTGTCACGGATACCGGCGGCGCGCTTTCCCATCCGGCTGTTGTTTCCCGCGAGTTTGGCATTCCCTGCGTAGTTGGCACCACAAGGGCAACGCAGGTGCTCGAAACTGGAATGCGTATCCGCGTGGATGGTAATTCCGGCGTGGTTGAGGTACTTGGGTAATTCACCGGTTGTGGCGGCGCCCGCGCTCGGCGCGTGGGCGTCGCCTGAAATAATCGACGCTATCTAATCAAACAGTGAGGTATAAGAGAGTGCGTTTTATTGCCTGGTTCAACGAGATTCCCGATCAGGAGCTTGCCCAGAAGGCGGGCGGGAAGGGGGCGAGCCTCTGCCGCATGCACAGGAACGGCTATCCTGTCCCCGAGGGTTTTATTGTATGCTCCGAGATGTTTGAGGCGTTCCTTGAAGAAAGCGGCCTCAAACCCAGGATCATGGAACTGATCGGGCAGATCGACTGCGATGATCAGCAGAGCCTGTGCGATCTTTCCCAGCAGATTCGCGATATGATCGTGGCTACTCCCATGCCTGAAAACCTTACGAAACTTCTGGCAGGTCATTACCGTGAGCTTGGCGATTGCCCGCCCGTAGCGGTACGTTCGAGCGGAACGGCCGAGGATCTGGTTGACGCCAGCTTTGCTGGCCAACAGGAGACCTATCTGTATGTTATCGGCGAGGAAGAAGTCATTCATTATGTCAAGGAATGCTGGGCGTCTCTGTACAACGATCGGGCAATTTTCTACCGTCGCTGCAAACAGTTTGCAGAGGACAGCATCTCGATTGCGGTGGTCGTGCAGCGCATGGTCAATTCCGACAAGGCGGGCGTCGTCTTTTCGGCAAATCCCATTACGAACGACAGGAACAGCGTTATGATCGAGGCCGCTTGGGGCCTGGGCGAAGGCGTGGTGCAGGGAATTGTAACGCCCGATAATTATGTCATCGCCAAAAATTCCTATGATATAACCACGGAGTATATTTCCGAAAAAGAAATCATGGTGGTACGCCTTTGCGAGCGGGGTGGTGTAAAAGAGGTAGAAGTACCCGAAGAAATGCGCTGTGCGCCGGTGCTGAGCGAGAAAGAGCGCAGGGCGCTGGTGGATATGGCCGTGAACGTAGAAAACTTTTATAAACTTCCGCAGGACCTGGAATGGGCAATTGAAGGCGATAAACTCTACCTGCTGCAATCCCGCCCCATCACCACGGTCAAAATATAAGGAGGTGGGCTTATGCAGCAAATTACAAAGAACGTATACGCGGAAACAAAGATCCGCGGGTGCAATCCCGGGATCGTATTTACCGCTGAGGGCGCCGTGTTTATCGATACTGCGCAGTGGATTACCAACCTGTTGGCTATGATCCGCTTCGCGAAGGAGCGGGGGCCTATCCGCTACCTGATCAACACGGAGTCGCATATCGACCATATTTTCGGCAACCACTGGTTCGTAAACGAGTGCCCCGTAATCGGCCACGAGAAGCTAAAGGATACATTCTGGAAGATACCTCCGGCCTTTAACAAGACCACCTATGACTATATGGTGGATGTGATACGCCGCCAGGACCCGGATGCGCTGCCGCTGATGCCCAAAGAGGACGAATATATACAAAACCCGCCCTCCATCACGTTCAGCGATCGTATGACGATCCGGCTGGGAGAGCATACCTTTCAGCTCTTCTATACCCCGGGCCATTCCGACGCCAACATCAGCGTATTCATACCCGAAGAGCGGGTTGTTTTCGTGGGCGATACCATATTTGCCGGCTGCCAAATCTGGCTGCATACCGTTGATCCCGATGCATTGTTCCGTACGCTCGATTTCATCAATTCTCTGGACGTGGACTATATCGTGCCTGGCCATGGGCCGGTAGTGGGCAAGGAATGTATATTTGAGCAGAAGCAGTTTCTATACGATTGGTTCTCAGCGGTATCCGACGGCATCCGCCGCGGTTGGAGCAAGGAGGAGTGCGTTGCGCGCATCAGCTTTGCCGACCGCTGCCCGGTGGATATCGGCCAACCCGAAGAGATGAATTATATCCAAACGTGCAACGTACGGGTCGCATACGACTACCTGACCAGGAAACAGTAGGGAGGCCGGAAATGCTGCAACAGGAGATTAAAATTGGGATAGTCGGTACCGGAATGATAGGCGCCAGCCTCGCTACCCTGTTTACAGGTAACGGCTACCGTGTAAGCATGTTCGCCGTCAACGAGCAGGAGCGGGAAAGGTGCCTGGGCAGGTACCGGGACATTTTTTCTGACCTCGCCAAGGAAGGATTGGTAACGCCCCGACAGGCCGCGCTTTGCGAAAAGAGGCTGACAATCGCGTTGGATTATAGCGCGCTCGCAGATGCAAACATGATCTATGAGTGCGTAGTGGAACGTGCCGAAGTCAAGTGGGAGGTTTACCGGGAACTGGAGAGGCACTGTAAATCCGTGGGCGTTATCGCCTCGAGTACATCTGCCATGCCGGTGGAACGCCTTGCCGAGGGCTTAACGGTTTTTCAGGACAGGTTCCTCGTGGCCCACCCGTGGAACCCGCCGCACATGGTGCCCTGCGTAGAGGTGGTACCCGGTCCCGAAACCTCCGAGGGGGCGCTGCAGTTACTGCTCGATGTGCTCAGATCCGTGGGACGCGCCCCCGTGGTTCTTAAAAAGAGCGTGCCGGGGTTTGTTGCCAATAGGCTCCAGCACGCACTTTACCGGGAGGCAGTATACATGGTGGAGCAGGGCATCGCATCGCCCCAGGATATCGACCTTTCGTTGCGCACCAGCTTTATACCGCGCTACACGTCTATCGGAATATTCGAGCACTTTGATTATGCGGGCCTGGATATGATTGAAAGCATTCAGGAATCCATGTTGGGGAGCCTTTGTAACGACGACCGGCCGCAGGAGCTGGTGGTAAGCCATGTAAGGGCCAACGATCTTGGCGCAAAGACGGGCCATGGCGTGCTGGATTGGACGAATGTGGATATGGACGTGTTTCGCAAGCGCGCAGCAAAACCTTACCTGCAATTCTTTGATTGGAAATTGCCCGAGGATTGATAAAGGGGCATATGGCTGGCCAGTGAGGCAGCCTGCCGCTCTCTTATAGCCCTGCTTCCATGACGCCGATTCACAAGAGCATCGACTTCTTTGGCGTGCCGATAAAAGGCGCGTTGGTATCCTATGCGAAAGGAGGGTAGCAGTCAAACGATTATCCTGTCAAATATAAATATTATGGAGGAATTGTATGACTACGAAGAAGCTGCTCGTATATGCCGTGCTGACGGCAGTGCTCGCGGGTGTTGTTACACTGGTAACCTGGCAGTTGAACGGCTGGCCGATCGCGGTTGGAAAACCGCTCACCTACATCTCCTTTATTTCATGGGCGTGCTATTTCCTGTTTGGCGCCAATCCCAAGGCGGCGCTCAGAGCCTTTACATCCATCATTGCCGGTATCATAGCGGCGATACTCATGTTCGTCCTTTCCATTGCATTTGGCTTTACCCCCTGGTGGGCGGTGCCGCTGGCGGTCGTGATCATGGTCATCCCCATGATGCTCTGCGAGCGGGTGAAACCCTTCAACAACGTGGCGGCAGTATTTGTGGGCACCGGTATGTATTTCTCGCTTTCCGCCGCGGGCGCTTTCCCGGATTTTACGGTGGGGACCTACTGCATGGTGGGCCTGGCGGAACTGGTGTATGTTCTGGTCGGCTTTATCGCAGGCTATCTTACTATCGTGTTTAACGGGTGGATATCCAAGTCAAAGCTGTAAGAATTTCAGGTGCGCGGCGGCGCGAGGGGAAGGCGCCGCCGCAGCAGAGATACGTAAATAATTGTAAATCAAGGTGCGGCATTGTTCTTGTAGCTAACGGCAAAATGTGATAAAATAATTAGATAATTGGGTAGATTATGAGGTATGCGCCTTGAATCAGCAGGAAGATGCATTTGGGACAGAACGGATCAAAAAAACGGTCCTGAGCGAACACGTCAAAGGGATTCTCATTGAGAGTATCCTGAGCGGAAAATACAAGCCGGGCGACCGCCTTGTGGAGAGCACGCTCGCGCATACCTTTGGCGTCAGCCAGTCCCCTGTCCGGGAGGCGATCAAGAGCCTTTCGGAGATGGGGCTTGTTACGGTGGAACCATATAAGGGCACGACGATCCGGGAAATCACCAACCGGGATATCTGGGAAGTGTTTACCGTTCGCGCGGCGCTCGAATCCATGGCTGCGGGCATAGCCGCCAAACGGGCGACGCCTGAGGATGTCGAACATCTAGAGGAAATTCTTCAGCGCATGATCAACACCGCCATGGATAATGATTCGATGAACCGCATGCGTGTCAACGATGAGTTCCATGACCTGATCATGGAGATTGCTGACCATCAATACATTATCAAGCTGTCCAAAAACCTGCGTTTTGCAAGCTGGTCGCACCTCAAAGGCAGCTATTACGTCACCGATCCTATGCATATCGCCATTCGCCATCAGAAAATTGTGGACGCGATCAGGACCCACGATTCGGAAAAGGCGGAAAAGCTGATGCGCGAGCATATTGAAGAGAATATTCCCGATCTTAATTTTGAAGAATAAATACCTGTTGTCGGCTGGCACTGCTTGACACCCAGCCGATGTATGTTATACTGATATTATAAATAATCGATTATCGAAATTGTCTGATATTTTCCTCTTCACATCAATACGGAGGATATTATGAAAACAATCCATGAAAGCGAAGTGTACGAAAAATCCGTTCCCGGGAGATTCCTGCGCTGGATTGTAGATGAGAAGGACGGGTTGTCGTCCGGGTACTGCTCCTGCTGCGTGATGCGGGTGCTTCCGGGGCAGACGGTGCAGCCGGCGCACAGCCATCCCGATGGTGAGGAACTCATTTACATCATATCAGGCGAAGGCAAGGTAAACGTGGACGGTGAAATTGCCCCCGTGCGGCCGGGGACTGCAGTACTGTTCGACCGGGGGGCCATCCATATGGTCCGAAATTCGGGCAGTGAGGAAATGAAGGTCATTTGTTTCTTTGCTCCTGCCACCACCCTGGGCGAATATGAGTTTCATCCCGAAGTCTCATTTGATGGAGGCGCGTCATGTTAAAAAACAATCCTATCCGCGGCTTTTCCATAGAACCAGAGGCGCTGCGTTTCGTGGGAGAAAATCTCCAACGGCCTGAATGCATTCTCGCTGAACCTGACGGTAGCCTTTGGAGCGCAGATGCCCGTGGCGGTGTGGCGCATATCCGGCCAGACGGAACGCAAAAAATCATTACGCAGAAGCATGTTGCCGGCATCGATCTGACTTCGCCTGACGTAAACCGCTTCTTTGAGGGCACGCTCCCCAACGGTCTGGCGTTCGCAAAAAATGGCGATATCTTCATTTCCAATTTCGGTACCGACTGTCTCGAGCGCATGAAGCGCACCGGCGAGACAGAAGTGATGTTCGATACCATCGATGGGAGACCCATCGGCAAGGTAAACTTCGTTCTGCGGGATTCAAAAGACAGACTGTGGATTACAATCACCACCATGAAAAAGAACTGGATAGATGCGCTTGTGCCCGATCTCACGGACGGATACATCGCCCGATATGACGATACGGGCATCCATATTGTGGCGGACGGGCTGCATTTCACAAACGAGGTACGCTTTGACGCGAAGGAGGAGTACCTGTATGTGGTGGAAACCACAGGGGGACGGGTGCTGCGCTTCCGCTGCAATGAAAAGGGCGAGCTTTCCGGCCGGGAAACCTATGGTCCTAACCATATGGGGCAGGGCGCGTATCCCGATGGCATAGCGTTTGACAGTTACGGCAACCTGTGGGGCACTATGGTCTATTCCGACAAACTGTTCGTCATTACCCCCGATGGTGAGATGATCATTCTGCTCGACGAGGGCGACCACGCGCTGGTGCGGGCTCTCGACGAGGCGTTCTATAACCGCTGCGTCACCAACGAAATACTCTTTAAAACCGGCCGGGGTATCGCGCCATGGATGGCCAGCGTGACGTTCGGCGGGCCGGATCTTCAAAACGTATATATCGGCTCGCTGCGGGCTTCGAACATTCCATGGTTTCGTTCGCCCGTGCCGGGTCTTCCGATGGTACATTGGAATCAACGCTAAAAAGGGGATTGAATATGCCTGAGCAAATGCATGCATTGCGCCTTGACGCTTCCAACGACCTTAAGTACGTGCAAATTGAAAAGCCGACGCCAGGTATGTATGAGGTGCTGTGCCGGATTGAGTCCGTCTCCATCTGCGGCACCGATCCGCATATCATTAACGGCGATTTCCCCGGTTTCTGGCCGCAATCCTTTCCGCTTATCCCCGGGCACGAATGGGCGGGCGTCATCGTAGAGTTGGGCGAAAAGAGCGAGAATTTCGGCTGGAAGGTAGGCGACCGCGTCTGCGGCATCGCCAACTTGGGATGCGGTCATTGCAAGAACTGCATGGAGGGCAGGTTCACGATCTGCCTCAACTATGGTAACCAGGCAGTACACAAAATGTACGGCCATATTACGCAGGGTGCGTACGCGGAGTACATGGCCCCGAATATCCGTTCCATCGCAAAAATACCCGATGATATGAACTTCGATATCGCTGCTTGCATGGACCCGCTGAGCATCGCGTTGCACGTTGTCATGCACAGCCGTATTGAGCCGGGTGATTCAGTGCTGGTAATGGGCGCAGGCGCTCAAGGGTTGATGTCCATACTCTGCGCAAGAAGCATGGGCGCGGGCTTCATCATGTGTGCAGGCAGTGGCGAACGCCTGCGTGAGGCTGAACGCTTGGGCGCCATCCCCATCGATTATAAAACCGAGAACGTGGTAGACCGCGTGAAGGAGCTTACTGGCGGCCTGGGCGCCAAGCGCATCATGGAGTGCTCCGGCACGGCGGAGGGCGTACGCAACGCCTGCTTTTCCGCAGCGAGGGGCGGCGTAATTTCGGTAGTCGGTTTCCCCAAGGACGATGTTCCTATCCCGGTAAAGCGCCTGGTTCTCGACGAGATCGAGTTCGTGGGCAACCGGGCCAATCCCAATACGCTGGAAAAAGCAATCACCATTGCCTACCGCTACAGGGAGGAGCTGCAGCGTTTCGTCACCGACATATATCCCCTTTCTCAATATCAGGAGGCATTTAAAAAGTTTACAAGCAGGCCGGAAGGCACGCTAAAAATCGTATTAAAACCGCAACAGCAGACAGGAGGAGCAATTTGAACACTTTTTCTACGCAGATCAGCAGCAGCAAGGCCGTTGTGCGCATCGATGTTGTAAACGGCCCCGAGCGGTCGCGTCTTGTAGAGGACGACACGTTCCTGAATTACCGGCTGGGTTCGGTGGACGTTACCTTAGAGGTGACAAAGCCTTTACCGGATATTCTGTGGGATCTTGGAATAAAGGAAAAGACCATCCGTTATGCGGGCGGCCAGCTCCGACTTACGGGCTCCTGGGAAGAGGGGGAGCTCAACAAGATCATGGTCAGCATGCTCGCCAATGAAATGGATCAATGCGGCCTGCATCCGTTCCACTCTTCCAGCGTGGTTTACCGGGGGAAAATGATCCTTCTGGTAGGCGGTGAAAACAACCACGGCAAGTCCATGAGCCAGCTTGAAGGTTGCCGCCGCGGCGGGAAAATATTCTCCACCGAGACCACCGTTACAGACGATGACGGCCTCGCGCTCTATGGCTCCAAGAACCTGTATATCCGTAAGAGGGCCAAAGGAACGGAACGCAGCGACTTGCCCGATCAGGACCAGGGCGTGCTCAAGTTCTTTGACAAGGAACCAGAAATGGAGATGTGTTACGAGCCCTGCCATATCGATCTCGCCATCATGCCGGGGATCGACGGGCATTTCGATACGCAGGTCACGCGCATGAACCAGTTCGAGGCTTCATATCAGAGCTATCATTCGCTGATGAACTTCTTCGGCCTTAACCAGCTTTTGTGCGGGGTGACAGGCCTGGCCATGCCCATTGTGGATACCGATGAACGCAGGCAGGGAAGGGCAAAATTCTGTGCTAAGTTTGCCTCGGGCAGGCCGTACTATATGATCCGCGCCAAATCGCCGCAAATCGTGTTTGACGAGATCGATAAAATTCTGGCCACGCTGTAAGCCGCAGCAATGGAACAGGGAAAGCGTGGAGAGTTGTTGTGGAATACGGCGCTTGTGTTTGGACTGGACACGCATGTCCATACCATGCTTTCCGGCCATAGCTGGAGTTCGCTGGCCGAGTGCGTGGAACAGGCAAGGCTCTTGGGACACCGCGGCTTATGCGTTACCGAGCATAGTGCGCTGCTGCCAAACGCGCCTCCCGAATGGATGCCTGAAAGCCAGGTGATGCTCCCCAGGTTTTACCGGGGCGTGCGTATCTACCGTGGCTTGGAGGCCGATATCCTTTCTATGGACGGAAAGCTCACGCCGCCAGAACAGTACCTAAAATATCTCGAATTCTGCATTGCAAGCATCCATGGCAGCGAACCCGGCAGGTCTTCTACACCGCAGGAGCGTACCGCGTGCTATCTGGCAGCGCTGGAAAACCCCTATGTCGATGTACTTGGGCATATCGACCGGACTCCCTGCGACATGGAAGCTGTGGTAAGAGCAGCGAAGCGCCTTGACAAGATGCTGGAGCTGAATAACCAGACCATGCAGCGGTATCTGCACGGCGATATGGAGGCTTCCAAGCGGATGCTGACATTGTGCAAGACCCATTCCGTACGCGTATGTGTCGGCACGGACGCGCACTTCCATATGATGATCGGGGACTTTGGCATGGCGCTGCGCGCCCTTGCCGAGGTGGATTTTCCTCCCGAACTGGTGCTTAATTACAAGTTTGAAGAGTTTGACACCTACATAACGGCCCGGCGCAAGCGGCTGCATGTGCTGGATTGAATCCATTCTATCGGCTGTCGTATAGAAGCAGTCTTCAAAGATGATAAAGGAGAATGAGGAAATGGAAATTCAGGTGCTCAAGCCGTTTATCGGCGGCAAGTTTATTGAGAGCAAGGCCGATCGGTATATGGATATCTACGACCCGAGCCTGGGAAGCATTATCGCGAAAACTCCCTGCTGTACCGCGGAAGAGGTGGAGCGGGCGATATTAGCCGCTAAGACCGCATTCCCCGCTTGGCGTGATACGCCCTGTGCCAGACGCGTGGAGGTACTCTACCGTTTCCGGGATCTGCTCATTGCCAATATGGATGAACTGACCTACATGCTGTGTCGAGAAAACGGGAAAAACTGGGAAGAAGCGCAGGGGGACCTGCTCAAGGTGAAGGAACCTGTAGAGGTGGCCTGTGGCGCTCCCAACCTCATGATGGGGGAAACCCTCATGAACGTGACGCCGGGGTTTGACAGCACGCTCTACCGGGAACCGCTGGGCGTATTTGCGGGAATCGCACCCTTCAATTTCCCGGCCATGATCCCCATGGGGTGGATGATGCCCATGTGTATTGCCACCGGCAACACCCTTGTTTTGAAGGCGGCTTCCATGACGCCCATGACGAGCCTGCGTCTGGTGGAACTCCTGCAGGAAGCCGGTCTTCCCGACGGCGTTGTGAATATCGTTACCTGCTCGCGCCGTGAGGCGGAGCTGCTGCTCACGCATCCAGATGTGAAGGGCGTGACGTTTGTGGGCTCCACCGAGATCGGGAAACACATATACACAACGGCAGCGGCACACGGCAAGCGGGTCCAGGCGCTATGCGAGGCAAAGAATCACGCGCTGGTGCTCGAAGATGCGCCCATTGAGCGGACCGCGGCGGGGATCATCAATTCCTCCTTTGGCTGTGCGGGAGAACGGTGCATGGCGCTGCCCGCCATCGCGGTACAGGAGAGCATTGCGGATGAGCTGGTGGCCGAGATACTTAAGCAGGTTAAGAGCAAGAAGGTGGGGCCTGCCTACGACAGGACCACGGATCTTGGACCGGTGGTGACCGCTGCGCATAAGAAGTTCGTGTCGGACTGGATTCAAAAGGGCATAGACGAGGGCGCAAAGCTTTTGTTGGACGGCCGGAATATCACCGTGCCGGGGTATGAAGACGGGTTCTACCTGGGGCATACAGTGTTTGATCATGTCACGCCTGAGATGACGGTGGGGCAGAGCGAAATATTCGGGCCGGTGCTTTGCGTGAAGCGCGTAAAGGACTTTGAGGATGGAATTGCCCAGATGAATGCTAATCCATTCGCGAACGGATCGGTGATCTTCACGCAGAGCGGATACTACGCCCGGGAGTTTGCTAAGCGTACCGATGGCGGTATGGTGGGGGTAAACGTAGGAATTCCGGTACCTGCAGGGATGTTCCCCTTTGCAGGGCACAAGGATTCCTTCTTTGGAGATTTGCATGCGCTGGGGAAGGATGGCATGCGGTTCTATACGGAAAGCAAGGTCGTCACCACCCGCTGGTTCCATGAGGAAGAGAAGAAAGTAAAGAAGGTCAGTACTTGGGACGGCGCCCTTTAAGATATGGGCGGTACGGATTGCTCCGAACGGATTGAGCTTTCTGTACGTGAAAGGAACGGTAATGGTTACGAACGATTACATGAAATGGCTAAGTTCCACCACTTCTTGCTGGTGGATCGATAGCGCAAACCTTAATGAAATGGATCAGGCCATTGAAAATGGGGCGACAGGCGTAACGACCAACCCGCTTCTTGTCAAACGCTCGCTCTACGGGTTTCGCGAAGACTGGAAGCCATATCTTGCAGATATGGATAAAAGTCTCAAGGGCGACGAGAAGGCGGAGGAACTAATCCGGCGTGTCACCGTACAGGTTGCTGCCAAGTTCGAGCCCATCTTTCGAGCCACCAACGGCGTACAAGGCTACGTCTGCGCGCAGGTGAATCCCTGCTATCCCGGCGATACCGATCTGATGCTGAACATGGCCAAGCGGTTAAGCAAGTGGGCACCCAACATTGCGGTCAAGTTGCCGGCCACGGCCGCTGGGCTTGACGCCATGGAAGAGTGCGCGGCACTTGGTATTACCACGGTGGGTACGGTGAGCTTTACGGTACCGCAGGCGGTGGAGATCGCGCGGAGGCAGTGGATGGGAGAACAACGGGCGAAGAAGGCAGGCATCACGCCGGGCAAAGCCTTCTCGGTGGTGATGGTCGGTCGCCTTGATGACTACCTTCGCGATGTGGCCCATGACAATCGTGCCGCAGTGCTGGAAAGCGACATCCGCAAATCGGGTACGGCGGTGATCAAGCGCGCCTATGCCATCGTGCGGGAACGCGGATACAGCGCCAAGCTCATGCCGGCGGGTATGCGCGGAGGCTATCACGCGTTGGAGCTTGCGGGAGCGGATATGTCCATGTCCATCGGTACGGGTATCCAGCAGATGCTGCTTGCGGCCCCGATGCCCTACTCCGAAGGCATCCTGGAAGATGTAGAGTCCGACGTAATTGCCCGGCTCATGACGATGCGTGAGTTTGTGCGCGCTTACGAGCCGGACGGCATGCGTCCAGAAGATTTTATTTCCTATGGCACCAGCCAGAAGACGCTTTCTCAGTTCGTAGAGGCAGGCTGGTTCCCGATACAGGCCTATTGATCAAAGACGGCTGCTATTCCTCTTTTCAGTTACCCTAAAAGCAAAAGCCCGGAGAGGACTCCGGGCTTTTGCCTGTCATTTGGGTGTTCAAATAATTGCATTTCAGAATTCAATATGCAGGTTGTGCAGCTATTGCCGCGTGGTACAGAATAAACGCAATAAGACACTGTTTTATTTTGTTGGTTGGAGTATGAACTGAAAAGGGAAACGGCTTTCGGCTAAACAGGAAAAAAGCCGCTACATAAGAGCTTTTTGGGGCTGATGAGCGGACTCCTTAAAAAATCGTACCAATATCAGAAAAAAACCTATTGGTTATTTTGGTAAAATGATACAAAATATATGGGGGACTATCTATTTTTTAAACAGAGAAACAGACACGCCGATTATTATAGGAAAGGAAGATCGGATGTTTAAGATCTTTCTTGTCGAGGATGAAGTCGTGGTGCGCGAAGGCATACGCAACAACATCCTTTGGGAGCAGTATGGCTTTCACTACGCCGGCGATGCTTCGGACGGCGAGCTTGCGCTGCCCATGATCCGTCAGATTCAGCCCGATCTTTTAATTACGGATATCAAAATGCCGTTCATGGATGGGCTCGCATTAATTGAACTGATCCGCAAGGAACTCCCTAGGACAAAAATCGTTATCATCAGCGGATACGATGATTTTACCTATGCGCAGCAGGCGATTCGCATGGGCGTAGAACAATACCTGTTGAAGCCGATCTTAAAGGGAAAGATGGTAGAAGTTCTGATTGCGCTGCACAAAAAAATGGAGGAAGAGCGGCAGCAGCAGGAATACCTCGAAAAGTTTCAGCGGGAAGCGCAGGAGTATGAAATGTTTTCCCGCAGGCGGTTTTTCGAGAAAATCGTGACCGGCTGCTTAAGCGTGCTGGAAATCTCCGAAACCGCGAAAACGATGGGCATCGACATCAATGCCCTATATTACAATATTGTGCTTTTCTCGCTGAACAATGCCGAATACGACGGCAGCGCGCCCGAGAGCTATACGGATACGCTCGCCGCGGTACAGGACAAGGTGACGCAGCACATCATCAGCCATCGGGAGCTGTTATTGTTCCGCTGGAACGTCACGACATACGCCGTTTTGATAAAGGGCGGAAAGGACGATATCGCGCAGCGAACCCTCGATTGTATTGCAAATATCAGCAGCCGCTGCGCTATGGCAGGCCCTGAAGTGGGCTGGTATATCGCCTGCGGTACGCCGGTACCGCGGCTTGGCGCAATTCCATCATGCTTTACGGAGGCGAGCCGTGTATTGTCGTACCGCTATCTATGCCCAAAGGAGCATATACTGTCTGAAGCGAGCATCCGGCATTCTAGTAAAAATGACAGCTCATGGACGGACACAGGCAATAAGGAGATTTGTCAGGAGCGTTTTCG
>JAEZIE010000284.1 GCA_023416175.1 Bacillota bacterium | reverse complement strand
ACCCTACACAGTGCGTTGGCTGCGGGCTGTGCGGCAAAATCTGCCCGTTCGGTGCATTAGGGCCGGTGGAGCAATAAAGTATTCCCACAAGGTATCGCCACCTACGACGGCGCGTCCTCAACGGGAGGCGTCTCGGACACTAGGCCCGCGGGCCGTCGCGATAGATTTTTTTATTTAATGGCGGGAGGGCTTCGCCCCCCGCGCCCCCTGAGTTCGGACGCTCTCAAGGAAAGGGCTTGGGGAAACGTAGTTTCCCCAATGCAAAAAAATAATCGTCGGCGCGCTAGAGCGCCGATACCTGAAACCTGACAGGACGGAGGCATACTCTTTATGATAGGAATCGTGATCGTCGGCGTGGGCGGGCAGGGAACGCTGCTCGCCAGCAAAATTCTGGGCCATATTGCGCTGCAGCATGGCTATGACGTTCGGGTGAGCGAGGTGCACGGTATGAGCCAGCGCGGCGGAAGCGTGGTGACATACGTGCGCATGAGCGCCACGGAGCCGGTGTACTCCACTTTGGTCGAGCAGGAACAGGCGGATGTCGTGCTCGCGTTTGAAAAGCTGGAGGCGCTGCGCGCTTTGCCGTATGTAAAGCCGGGGACGGGCACCGTCATCGTCAATACGCAACAGATTCTGCCCATGCCGGTGATCACGGGGGCGGCCGTATACCCGGACGATGCGGTTTCCCGTATAAAGGCTTCCGCACCCCATACCGTAGCGCTCGACGCGACGGCTATTGCGATTGAATGCGGTACGCACAAGGCGGCAAATGTGGTACTCCTGGGCGTGTTGGCAAAGAAGCTCCCGTTCACGCGGGAAGCCTGGATGGAAGCGCTTGCAGCTACCGTCAAACCGCAGTTTTTTGAAATGAACAAGGCCGCTTTTGACCGAGGATACGCCTACGCCGGGGAATAGCAGCCTTTCCCGAGGTGATAAAGATTGGATGACGCATGGTTTTCATGCGTCATTTTCTTTATGACCCACGTGATACGATATGGAAGCGGCCGCTTCGTAAATGGGATGTTCAAAAATGCCCGCATGCAGATTGCATGCGGGCAATGTTGTTCATTTTTTTCTTCAGCAAGAACTGTTTAGTATCTCTCTTACTCTTCGCGAGCTGGACGGTAAGTTGCACCATGCAGCTTCCGGCCCGCATTCAGCAACAAACAAGGTATCTTCCGGTTCTGTAGATTCGCGCAGCGCATCTCTCAACTGAACGCAGCTTTTGCTGGTTTCTACAAGCCAGACGTTATTTGCGACCTTTGCGCAGGGAAAGGAACTGATGCAACGCAAGAACCCCTCGCTAGGACAGTCATTCCGGCAGCCACTAAAACACACAATTTTTGCCATATGGGTTCCTCCAGTAATTTGCGGCGGAGCATATTTTTTAAAGCCGCATTCTAACATCAGTATATGCGGGAGTTTTGGAATGGGATTGCGCAACAGAAACAAAAAATCCCCCTTGGGGCCTAAAACGGGTTTGCGTAACATACAATTCAGTACCTGCTTATCAGGAGGATACACGCATGGCTTTTTCGCCACGTTCTCAGTCGCAATACCTGCTCAATCAGGTTGCGCTTTCCAATTCCATCCGCAGGCTTTGGGCGGACAACATCCAATGGACGAGAGCGCTGATGATCAGTGCCATATATGATCGAGGTGATCAGCAAGCGCTTATTGCGCGCCTGCGTCAAAACGCGGAGGATTTTGCCACCGTATTCGGGCAGTTCTATCCCCAGCCAGTGGTCAACCAGCTCAGGCAGTATATTAACAACGAAGTGGACGGCGTCATCCGTTTGATTGAGGCTTATAAAAACTACGATGACCAGGCGATCCGCGAAGCGCGTGAATTCCTGTATGCAAACGCGGATGAGACTGCAAGCTATTTTGCACGCTCCAACCGCTACTTAGATTTGCCGACCATACAGGTGATGCTCCATGATATCATCAACTTGCTCGAACAGGAAATCATGCTCATCCGAGATGGCCAATTTGTTGAGAGCATAAGAAAGCACGACGAGCTAACGAATCGGGTGTATACGCTTTCCGATGAGCTGACGTACGGGATTTTGAAGCAGTTTCAAGTATAGACTATTGTAAAAGGTGGCACGCCATTTGCCTCTGCTCATATCCATACTATGAGCGATTTTCGTGCCAATAATTTTTTAGTTGCATTCTAGCAGCAGTTTATAATTTTTGGAATACGATTGCGAAAAGAAATAGAACGTTCCCTTTCGTTCTCTAAAACGAATTTACGTTTCATACAATGCAGTACCTGCTTACAGGAGGATACCCGTATGGCTTTTCCAGCTCTATCATCGTCGCAACACCTGCTCAACCAGGTTGCGCTTTCCAATTCCATCCGCAGGCTTTGGGTGGACAACGTACACTGGACAAGAGCTTTGACCTACAGCATCCTGTTTGACCAGGGTGATCGGGATGACATTGAAGCGCGCCTGCGGCAAAACGCAGACGATTTTGCCACTATCTTTGGGCAATTTTACAACCAGCAAACCACCAACCAGCTGGCTAGTCTTATCAACAATGATTTGGAAGGCACCATTCGTTTGATCGAGGCTTACAAGAGCGGCGATGACCAAGCCATCCGCCGCGCGCGGGCATATCTATATGCGAACATGAATGAGCTGGCCAGTTATCTTTCGCGGATCAACCGCTATTGGGATATGGCCACCTTGCATGCGATGCTCCAGGAGATCATCAACTTCGTGGAACATGAAATTATGTTCATCCACGATGGCCAATTTGAAGAAAGCATCATGCAGCACGATGAGCTGATGAATCAGGTATATAAGCTTTCCGATGAGCTAACGTACGGACTACTCAAACAATTCCAGGTCTAAGAAAACAGAAAGAAGTACGCAAATATGCCTGCGACCAAGGAGCCAATGAGGTTTCCTATCATATCTGTGTTCGTATCTTTGAGCCCTCTTTGCGCGCCCGCGCCGCTCTTTGCGTCGATTGCGGCCTCTACCAGCTCAAATATCGCCCCCAACGTCATGCCCACGGTAAACACAAATAGGGATTGGAACGCACGGCTGCCGCCCGCTTCAAACAAATTTTTGATGAGGCAGTAGACGAGCAGCGCAAATGCAAACGAACCATAGGCATGCAGGTAACGGTCGAACACCTGTGAGCGGTTGTACAGGTTCAGATAATACCCACAGAAACAATGGATGAATACCGCCAGCATGGCAAGCAATGTGATGTAAGGTGGGACAGAAAATGCGAATATCCAGATGGCGAAAAATATCAGCGCAAAGAGGATATACGAGGATATCGCGGCTTTTACGGACTGCTTTTGTCCCTTCTTGTTAAGCGCAACGATTGCA
>JAEZIE010000200.1 GCA_023416175.1 Bacillota bacterium | reverse complement strand
ACCCTATGCTCGGAAAAGAATCCTTTCCGCTTTGATCCTATTCCGATGTTTCCTGCAGAGCATTTTGCCTATGTTTCCGCAATGGACGCAGGAAAACGCAAGCAGTTTATGAAAGGGATCAATCAATTGCAAACCGAGGGTGCAATACAGGTATTTCGCAATTCGGAGTCTAGCGGTGAAAGGTGCATCGTCGGCGTCGCAGGTGCGCTTCAATTGGAAGTGCTTTCTTATCGTATGCTTGGGGAGTATAATGCTGAAATCAGAATAGAACAGCTAAGCTATCAGCACGCTCGATGGATTGTTCCTGAAGATGCTAACCTCGATCTGCCCGTACTTGAGGGGGACATATTGCGGGTCATAGACCGCTTTGGCAGACCGGTCATACTCTTTAGAAGTGATTGGTTATTACAACGTATTATGAATAAAAATCCGAATGTCGAATTTGCAGATACTGCTCCATTGGAACATGGATCTATAGCAGATTAAAACCCTATGCCCCCCGCAGGTAACGCATTGTAACCTGCGGGGTTTCCTTATGATTATTGTAATGTGCTCGGTTAATCATAATGCGAAGTTCAGATAGCCACTTGGGTTAGGGATAATATGAAGTAACTAGATCATGCAGGGAAGCATACATACCTCGTTCTTCGCAGTTATAAAAAGTTTGGATAACCGCTTTGGGAATATGGATAATGCGAAGTCTACATCTTTGACTATGCGAAACATAATAACATGAATATCAATAAACTTGAGCGAATTTAAAAAGAAGTACTTGTATTCCGCGCAGGGTTGCGTTACAATAAGCCCAACAACTTAATCGTTATATCAAGCGGTCATTGGTTCTTCAGAAATCGTTCGTAATTTTATTATAATAGTTGGAGAGTATTCTTTGGGCAGAACGACGATCAAACAAATTGCGCAAGCCACAGGCGTATCCACCGCCGCCGCATCCTTTGCGCTCAACAACAAACCAGGCGTGAGCGAAGAAACAAAGCAACGCGTACTTGCCGCAGCCAAAGAACTCAATTATTTCATAGATGAGAACGCAAGGAGCCTCAAGACCAAAAAAAGCGGTTATCTTGGCCTGATCGTCACCGATATCAGGAACCCGTTCTTTGCAGGCATTGTTCATGAATTCAACCGCTATGCGGAGCATATGGGCTATCGGGTGCTGCTTGGCATTTCCAATGACAGCATTAAGAAAGAGGCCGAATATATCCGACTGTTTGTCGCCAAAGGCGTGGAGGGTATTGCCATCGTCCCTTCCATTGAGAACGGGAAAAGCCCGGCTCATTTGGAACCGCTGGAAAAGCTAGGAATTCCCTTTGTATTCTGCTCCACATTTTATGAGGGCGTCAAAGCGAACTGCGTTATGACCGATCTTCGGGACGGACAGAAGCAGATGATACGGTACCTCCTGGGGAAGGGTATGAAAAAGATATTCCTGCTTACCGCCCCGAAAAACCTGGCGCTCTCCAGGCTTCGCATTGAGGGCTTCAAGCAGGCGTATGTCGAGGCAGGCGAAACTTTTGAGGAGGATTGGGTTGTTGAAATCTTCCCAAACTTTGAGCAGGGCTACGCCATCACCGAGCAGCTCTGGCGCTTAAGGCCGGATGCAATTGCTACCATCAACGATTTTATGGCAATGGGTGTGTTAAAGGCGCTCCAGGATATGGGCGCCAAAGTGCCATATGATATTTCCGTTACAGGCTATGACGACCTTTTGTATTCGTCGCTGTTGGAAACCCCCCTTTCCACCGTCAAACAACCGATGGAGGAGATGTGCCGCTACAGCGTGGATCTTTTATTGGAACATATCCAATCTGATGGAACAGATACTCGTGAGACGCTGTTTTTGCCTCCCGTATTGAAAATTCGGAATTCAACCAGATAACCGGCCTTTGGTTTTTCCCGGGATATGACCGACTGATTAAACGATTAATATAAAAATGCTTTATTAAACGATTAATATAGTTTTGTGTGAAACACCCTATGGGTTCGCTCACGCAGTAACAAAGAAGGAGAATAAAAAAATGAAGCGCTCGGAACTGAACCATATCATGAGGGAAGCGGTCGCCTTTATTGAGGAGCATCGCTTCAAGCTGCCGCCTTTTATCACCTGGCCCGCGAAGGATTGGGAGCAAAAGGGGCATGAATACGACGAAATACGTGATAACATGCTCGGATGGGACATAACCGACTTCGGCTCTGGCGATTACCGGAAGGTTGGCCTGTTGATGATCACCATCCGCAACGGCAATTTTGATAAAGAAAAGTACATTAAGCCCTATGCCGAAAAACTGCTCATTGTCAACGAAGGGCAGGTTACGCCTTACCATTTCCATTGGAGCAAGATGGAGGATATTATCAACCGCGGCGGCGGAAATCTCATGGTGAAGGTTTACAATTCCACCGCAGATGAAAAGTTGGCGGATACCCCCGTTACGGTTTATATCGACGGCTGCAAAAAGATCGTTCCCGCAGGAAGCGTTGTGCGTTTAACTCCTGGCGAAAGCATTACGCTCCCTACGGGACAGTATCACTCCTTTTGGGGCGAGGAAGGCAAGGGAACGGTCCTGGTCGGCGAAGTTTCCAAAGTCAATGACGACCGCGTGGACAACCGTTTCTTAGAAAAGACGGGCCGCTTCCCCGAAATTGAAGAAGACGAAGCGCCCCTGTACCTCATGGGCAACGAATACCCCGAAGCGAAATAAAACAGTCTTTTGTTTGGTGTAACACCAGAAAAATAAATCCGGAGGAATGAATGATGAAACGGAACGTACGTATCCTCGCACTGATGGTTGCGCTGCTGCTCGTATTGGGTATGGTCGCGGCCTGCACGCCTGCTCAGACCCCCCCCGCTGCTGAAGCGCCCGCTACCGAGGCGCCTGCAGCTGAAGCACCCGCTACCGAAGCGCCCGCGGAGGGCGAAAAGACAGTCAAGAAGATCGGCTACAGCATCATGAACATCGACAACCCGTACTTCATTTCCGTGAAGAAGGGCGTAGAAGACCGCTGCAAGGAACTGGGTATTGAAGTCATCGTCAGCGACGCAGGTTACGATGCTGCAACCCAGTACAGCCACTTTGAAAACTTCATCTCCATGGGCGTCGATGGCATCATCGCCGATCCTATCGACCAGAAGAGCCTCACCGATATCGTAGAGCAGGCCAAGGCCGCCGGTATCCCGGTTGTCGGAGAAGCGCAGCCTATTGATAACGCCAGTGCGAACTGCATCGTTAACGAGTACGACTACGGATACCTCAATGGCACCCAGGCTGCAAAGTGGATCAACGAAAAGCTCGGTGGCAAGGGTAAGGTCGTCATCATCAGCCAGGACAACGTCGAAGCAGTTATACAGCGCGGCAACGGCCTGCAGGACGCCATCCTCAAGCTCGCGCCCGAATCCGAAATCGTTGCGCGCCAGGCTGGCGACACCCCGGAAATGGGCATGAAGATCGCGGAATCTGTTCTGCAGTCCCGTCCTGACGTCAACGTGATCGTGGGCGTTAACGACTCCGGCGCCCTGGGCGCATACGAAGCCGTGAAGAACATGGGCATCGACACCACCAACTTCCTGGTTGGCGGTGCGGACTTCACCGCGGAAGCACAGGCCAAGATCAAGGAAGAGGGCAGCTTCTATCGCTACACCATCGATATCCAGCCCTATGAAACCGGTAAAAAGTGCGTAGATCTGATCCTGGAAGTGCTCAAGAATGGCGAGAAGACCCAGCCCGATTACTTCACCATGGAAGCTAAGTGGCAGGGCGAATTCTAATCCAATTATCGTAACCTTATTATCTGTGCCGCCGGATGTCCGGCGGCACGGATCAATGTACAGAGTAACAGGTGCAGGGAACGGATTGCCCGGGCGGTTGCAGCCACCGCAACGGGCAACAAAACCCGGGCAAACAGGCAAATCCGAAGCAGGAGAACCGCTATGAATGACGTCATATTGAGGTTTCATCACATTTCCAAAAGCTTTCCGGGCGTCGTAGCGTTGGACGATGTTTCCATGGAATTCCGCGCGGGCGAAGTCCATGCCATCATCGGCGAAAACGGCGCGGGAAAATCCACCCTCATTAAAATTTTGACCGGAGCACACATGCCCACCAAGGGCACAATCGAACTTTTTGGCAAAGAGTACAACGGCCTTACGCCCATCCAGGCAATGGAGCTTGGCGTAAGCGCGGTATACCAGGAATTTAATCTTGTGCCTTTTCTGACCGTATCCGAAAACATATTCTTCGGCAGGGAAAAGAACAAGGGCA
>JAEZIE010000175.1 GCA_023416175.1 Bacillota bacterium | reverse complement strand
TTTGGAGCTGATGAGCAGATTCGAACTGCCTACCTCCTCATTACCAATGAGGTGCTCTACCGACTGAGCTACATCAGCATGTCTGTTTTCAGGGCAACGATGATATTATAGCTCAAACCGTTCACGCTTTGCAAGCCTTTTTTTGATGTATATAGAGGGGTGAAAAGAGGAAAAATGAGGGCGCGGATAATCCGCGCCCCCTGTTTTGCGTGTAGATCAGGCGAAAAACCTGAGCTCTTTTATTAGTTGCTCATGGGCAGGATATCGAGTTTCTTTGCAAGGTCGCAATCGAGCACATAGCATTCGCCATACGAATATTCGGCGGTGCCATCGATATATCCCTGCCACTGGTCCTTGGTAAGGTACATGACGGTTTCATCCCAGGCTTTCTCATTCATGGGCATGGGGAGAGTAGTGGTTTCAATGAGAAAATACTCGCCTGTGCCGGGCCAGGTTTCTACCGCCACCTGCGCGTGTCCCGGCGGGAAAATCAGCATCACGTGCATCCCTGCGGATTGTAAGGCGGATGCCATAAGCAGCGACGTTTCAATGCAGATGCCGCTTTGGCTCTTCATGACGTCATCCGGGAGCATGACGCGCTGCTGGGCATCGCTGCTGATTGAGAAGGCCGCGTTGTTGTAGCGGACCAACGCAATATCGCTCATGGCGCCCTGTATGGCTACCGCCTGCAGCCAGGTATTCCACATGGGATTTTCCCAGATGCCATAATCCTGATAGCCAACGAAGGAGTTTGCAGCGCCTTCCGAGATATAGTCGAGGTAATCGATCGCCTGCCGTTTTAACTCCAGCACGCCTGTTGCTTCGGGCGTCAACCAGGCAAGTATGTTATCGGTATTGCTGTCCCCCATTTCCTCTGTCCACCAGACGGCGTCATACTTGCTCATGACTCGGATATTCTTGCTGTCCTGAAGCAGCACCTTATCCGTCGCCATATCCTTAACGGATATGACCACTTGGGCATCCTTTTCGGAGTTGAGGTTTAGCTCGCTTGTGAGCAGCGGCGGGTGGATGTCGATTTTTGTGATCTGACGGCTGAGCGTCACCGTCTGCTCATACGGCTGGGTAAAACCGGGGATCTCCACATGAATGAGCACGTCGCGTTCACCAACTTCGTTGGAGCAGGTTAGCGTCACCACGGAACCAAGCGTACGGTACAGGGAGGGGAATATGGCCTCCTGCACTGTATATTCGATTTTGGGATTGGTTACTGCGGCAAAATCGGTGTAGGTGACTTCGGGCAGTTTGGCGCTCCCCGGTTTGAGCAGTACAAACGCTGCTACCGCCGCCCCAATGACCAGCACTGCGGCAATCAGGATGGCAGGAAGCGCAGAACGCTTCTTCGTAGGGGGAGGCGTAATCATGATGGGGATGCTTGCACCTGGGGCCTGTACCGGATGCAGCGGGCCGGGCGCCGCCTGCATGGGCTGTGGCGGCGTTCGCACAAGCTCCTGCTCAACAGGCTTCATTGCAACGGGAGGTTCCGGCTGGAATCTGGGTACGCTTTCTTGCGGGGGTACGGAAGGCGCGGGGGCGACGGGCTGCGCCCGCATAGAGTCCGGCTCAGGCGGAGCAGCCTGCACATCGGGTTCATTCGCCGGTTGGGTCGACTGTGCCTGTGCGGGTATCAAGGTGCCGCAGCTGGGGCAAAATTTGCCGGTTTCTGGCAACCGGCTGCCACAATTCACGCAATGCATATGTTTCCTCCCTTAGGCAATTGCCGTCTGCAGGATGTCGATATTGGAGAGAAGCTCCTTGCGCATCGTCGCTACCCGGTCATTGAGACGGTCGGCAGCACGATCAAACTGCAGGGAAAAGTCCTCGTCCAGCTTGCGGTCACACTGGTCTATGAGCAAGGAAATGCGTTCGGAACGGTAGACGCTCGAGGCCATGCGCAGAACGTCACCCATCTGCACGGCAATAGAGAAATCCTGGCTGAAGCCCTGCATTTCGTCAATTCGGACTAAGAGCGCGTCATGGCTGCTCTTCATAAAGGGCGGGCAAGTAACATCATCAAGTGCCTGCTGAGTTTGGGAAATGACCTGGGAAAGCTGCCCCGCCATCAGCGCATAGTCCGTATAGCCGGTGGTGTTTTCCGCATACGAGAAATCCTCAAAGGGTTTGAGCGCATCACGCATGGCAAAAAAGTAATCGAATACGGTTTTCATATCCTCGGAAGATTGTCGGATATCGCCAAGATACAGCGTATATACCTCTGTGGTCTTATCCAAGGATTCTTCTCCCGTGGAAGAAGGTGTATATGAAGCGCTGATGGCTTCAAGCTGCGCAATCTGCTGCGTGAGTTCATCATATTTGGCTTTTACTTCGTCATAATTATCTTCGGGGTCGAACTCCTCACCGTTTTTGAGCGCTTTGTCATGCGCTTCCCAGTATGACTTGGCATCTTCGATCTGCCAGTTGCAGATTTCTACAAGCTTACTGGAGATTTCTTCCGTTTTGAGTACGTTTTCCTTCATCAGCGCGAGGTCGCTGTCGACTTGGGAGTACGCATCACTCGCACAGCCCGAAACAAGCGCAAGGAAAACCGGAAGCAATACAAGGAGTTTTAGATAGCGCGGCCCTTTCTGCATGCATTTCACCCTTTCATGGTCGTTACTTTTTGTGACGGTCATGGGAACCTGGCCAAACAAATAAAACAATTTGTGAACCAAATGTGACTATTTATATTATAAGACAATTTCCTGATGATTAAAACAATTACATATAATGATATTTTTGAAAATCGGAGGGCATTCCGTTTGAATATCCTATAAATAAATTTGGCAAATAAAAAGGGCCGCCCAAACGGACGGCCCATCTTAATAAATTTTAGTTTTTCTTTTCGATAATCTCGCTGTTGATCCGCTCCATAAATGCTTCAAGCGTCATGGTACCCAGATCCCCTTCGCTGCGGGAGCGGACGGCTACCAAATTCTGCTCCGCTTCCTTGTCGCCGATAACGAGCATATAGGGTACCTTTTGCATCTGGGCCTCGCGGATTTTGAAGCCGATCTTTTCATTCCTGAGATCAGCTTCCGCTCGGATGCCCTTTTCGCGCAGCGTGTCGCGCAATTCGCCTGCGCGCTCGCTTACACGGTCAGTAATCGTGAGCACCTTGACCTGTACGGGCGCAAGCCATGCGGGGAACGCGCCCGCGCAGTGCTCCGTCAGCACCGCGATAAACCGCTCGATGGAGCCGTACACGACGGTATGGATCATGACCGGGCGGTGTTTCTCGTTGTCCGCGCCTACATAGGTAAGATCAAAGCGCTCGGGCATCTGGAAATCGAGCTGTATGGTGCCGCACTGCCAGGTACGGCCGATGGCGTCTTCCAGATGGAAGTCGATCTTGGGTCCATAGAATGCGCCATCGCCCTCGTTGACCTTGTAGGGCAGGCCGCTGGCATTGAGCGCCGCACGCAGGCCTTCAATGGCGACATTCCACTGCTCGTCGGTCCCCATGCTGTTCTCGGGGCGGGTCGAGAGCTCTACGCTGTACTTGAAGCCGAACGTATCGTAGAAGAACTGGAACTTTGAAATAACCCCCAAAAGCTCGGACTTGATCTGCTCCGGCGTCATGAAGATATGTGCGTCGTCCTGTGTAAAGCAGCGTACGCGCATCAGGCCGTGCAGCGCCCCGGAAAGCTCGTGGCGGTGGACAAGGCCAAGCTCCGCCAAACGCTCGGGCAGGTCGCGGTAGCTGTAAATTTTGCGCTTATAGGTCAAAA
>JAEZIE010000082.1 GCA_023416175.1 Bacillota bacterium | reverse complement strand
ATTCAAGATACGAGGCGCTTTTAACTGCATGCTGCAGCTAACTCAGGAGCAAAGGAGCGCGGGGGTGCTCGCCGCTTCCGCAGGAAACCATGCGCAGGGCGTGGCCCGCGCGGCAAACGCGCTGGGGCTAAACTGTACCATTGTCATGCCTACCGGCGCCCCGTTATCGAAAATCACCGCCACCGAGCAGTATGGGGCAAAGGTAGTGCTCCATGGCAATACGTATGACGACGCCTGCGCCCATGCGCTTCAACTGGTGGAGGAATCTGGCGCAACGTTTATCCATCCGTTTAACGATGAACGCGTTATCGCGGGCCAGGGCACGCTGGGCCTGGAAATCCTGGAGGATCTCCCCAAGGCCGGGCAGATACTCGTTCCCTTGGGCGGCGGGGGCCTGGCTGCGGGCGTCGCCATTGCCGCAAAAGCGATAGATCCCACCGTACGCGTCATCGGCGTGGAGCCCAAGAACGCTGCCTCCATGCGAGCTTCCGTGGACGCAGGGCGCATTGTGACATTGGCGTCCTCCAACACCATAGCGGACGGCATCGCCGTCAAAACGCCCGGAGATATTACCTATTCCCTTTGCCGCGATTATTTGGACGATATTGTTATGGTAGATGAGGACGATATTGCCCGCTCGATTCTTTATCTGCTCGAAAAGTGCAAGATTGTCAGCGAAGGCGCTGGCGCTGCGGGCGTCGCGGCCATGCTTGCGGGCAAGGTACAGCTCTTATGCGATCGCCCCACCGTTGCGCTGCTTTCCGGCGGCAATATCGACGTCACCATGGTCGCCCGTATCATAGACAAAGGTCTCATTCGTACCGGGCGCAAGACGCTCATCCGCACCACGATATCGGATAAGCCGGGGCAGCTGGTGAAGCTCCTTTCCATCATCTCCACCACCGGCGCGAATATTGTCGCCATCCAGCATGACCGTATGGCTGCGGATATGAACGTGACGGAAAGCGCCGTGGAGCTCGAGCTCGAAACCCGTGACAGGCGGCATGTGTTTGAGATATTGAGCACACTGGAGGATGCGGGTTATAAACTGACGTGAATCTAGGCAGAGCCTTCAGGTATCCAAACAAAAAGGATAACCTGGCTGTCCTTGAGGGTATCAATAGATCTGTTTGAGGGTTTCAAGGTATCGGCGCTTTGGTGCGCCGCGTCCTCGGCGGGAGACTCCTCGGACACTAAGCCTGTGGGCCGTCGCGACAGATTTTTGCTTAGGGGAAACTGCGTGCCCCCGAATGGTACATTCGGGGATCTTGCAAGGATTGATGTGCAGCCTCTGGCTGCACAATCGATCCCCAACCCCCTTCCTTCAGAACGCTGTACCTAGGGGCGCGGGGGGCGGAGCCCTCCAGCTATTAAATAAAAAAATCTATCGTCGCCGCCGCAGGTGGCGATACCTCATGAAAATACGAACAAATAGTATTGTTTTTTAACAAGCTCTTTGGAGGCAGCCTCTAATGTAACCAAACAAAAAAGGACAGCTTGGCTGTCCTTTTTGCATGTTTCAACGATTGCTTATCCGTGATACCCCATCTCGCCCAAAATCCGGGCAAGCGTCTGGAAGCGTTCGCCCAGCAGCTCGCCGTCTTTGGCAAGGGCGTTGTAGAGTAGTTCAATATCCTCGTCGATGTGTTCGTTGTCCGTGCAGACGGAGACCGTCATGGCGTCCCCCTGCAAGCCGATTCGGTCGATCTGTGGCTGCTCCGGGTCGTAAAGCTTCTTATACCGGTAGCTTTCTTCCCGGAAGTACTGCGCGCCGCGTGCGACCAATATGGCAAGATCCAGCACGCGGTGCAGCGGCAGTTCCTCGCTCTGGCGAGACCATTTTTCACCGGTATAGCGCCATACTTTCGCGGAAGCGTCCACCCGCCCGCGCTCGTTCCACTGCGCAAGGCCGAGGGAAAGTCCTTTCGCCTCGGAAGAATAGGCGGCGCGGCCATCCACATTCTCATAATTTTCGCTCACAATCACTGGCTTGTGCTTGAGTTGGGTCGGTATTTTCATAGGATCATCTCTCTTCTATTTAGTAAATTACTAATTTACTGATATTATATGCGCAGGTTGTTCAATTGTCAAGGTATACAAAAAGCGCGGATAATCCGCGCTCAAAATATCAAAAAACCATTACTTCGGGGCTCGTCCCACAGTTCACACGACCGCTTGAAAGGATTCCAATTATCATAGCGCGTCCTGCAAAACAGCTTCAATGCGCGTAAGCTCCTCTTCCGCAAACGCCAGATTGTTGAGCGCCCCTAGGTTTTCCAGCAGCTGCGAAAGTCTGCTTGCGCCCACGCAGACGGAGGTGATGGCGGGGTTATGCAGCACCCAGGCGAGCGCCATCTGTGCCAGCGTCTGCCCGCGTTCCCGGGCGATGGCATCAAGACGCTTAGAAAGCCCCACCTGCGCCGTCGCCGCCTCCGGCGTCAAAAATATGCTCGGCCCGCCCGCGCGGGAATCTGTGGGGACGCCTTCAAAATAGCGTGAGGTCAAAACGCCTTTTGCGAGCGGGCTAAAAGCAATGGCGCCCACGCCCTTTTCCAGCAGCGCCTGCTCTGGGCCATGTTCAAATTCCCGCGCAAGCATGGAGTAGCGCGGCTGGCTGATCAAAAGCCGTACGCCCATACTTTGCAGGATATCATACGCCTTTTTCGTCTGCTCCGCGGAATAGTTGGAAATGCCCACATAAAGCGCCTTGCCGGAGCGTACGGCATGGCTTAACGCTTCCATGCTTTCTTCCAATGGCGTTTCGGGATCGGGGCGGTGATGATAGAAGATATCCACATAGTCAAGCTGCAGGCGTTTAAGGCTCTGATCCAAACTGGAGAGCAGATACTTCCTGGAGCCCCGGTCCCCGTACGGCCCCGACCACATATGGTAACCCGCCTTGGTGGAAAGGATGAGTTCATCCCGATGGGAGCGGAGTTCGTTTTTCAGCACACGGCCCAGCGTTTCTTCTGCGGAGCCCGGCGGCGGGCCGTAGTTGTTCGCTGCATCAAAGTGCGTAATACCGTGGTCGAACGCGCCGCAAAGGATATCCCTGCATGTTTCGTAGCTGGCATCTCCACCGAAATTGTGCCAGATGCCCAGAGAAATTGCAGGCAGCTTCAGGCCGCTGTTACCCGTGCGGCGGTAGAGCATGGTTTCATACCGGTGTTGGTCTGCGCGGTAATCCATATTCGGCCTCCTATACTTAAAGGTAGGACAGCAGGCAAGGAATTCCTTATAACGAATACAGCAGCGCCACGGCATTGGCGCGGATGCACTCGCCGCGCCCCTCCGGACCAGCGCCTTCGGTGGTGGTGGCCTTGAGGCCGATGCGGTCGGGCGGAAGCTTCAAAGCTGCAGCCAAAAGCTCCCGCATGGCGGGAAAGTGCGGCGTCAGTTTGGGACGCTCGGCCACAACCGTGACGTCCACGTTCCTTACGCCATAACCTGCGGCGTGCAGGCGGTCGGCCACGCGCATCAAAAGCGTGAGGCTTGAAATGCCTTTATATTTCGGATCAGTGTCCGGGAATTGCACGCCGATATCCCCCATGCCCGCAGCGCCCAACAGCGCGT
>JAEZIE010000019.1 GCA_023416175.1 Bacillota bacterium | reverse complement strand
TGGGCAGCGAGCCGGGCCGGGTCGTGATAGACAAAAAAGCGGCGCGGCAGACGGTTAAGAAGCTTTCGGACCAGTACCATTTTGACGTAGATCTGGACGCGCTGGTATGCGACCTTTCCGTCGGCATGAAGCAGCGCGTGGAAATATTGAAGACTCTCTATCGGGGCGCGGAGATCATCATTCTGGATGAACCGACCGCGGTGCTCACCCCCATCGAGGCGGAGCAGCTCCTTTCTATCCTGAAGGACATGCGGGCACAGGGCAAGACCATCATATTTATCACCCACAAGCTCAAGGAAACCATGGAAGTGGCCGACCGCATCACCATACTGCGCGCAGGAAAATCCGTTGCGCTGCTCGATACGGCAGACACTTGCCCCAATGAGCTTGCCAGACAGATGGTGGGCTATGACGTGACGTTTGAGGTGGAAAAACCTGCGGTTCAAGCGGGCAATACTGTGCTGCGGGTGCAGGATGTAAGGTTACTGCCCAATGCCCAGTCCACCGTTTCATTTGAGGTAAAAGCAGGGGAAATCTTTGGAATAGCCGGGGTGGAAGGCAACGGCCAGCAGCAGCTAGAGGAGATCGTAATGGGGCTTTGCCGCAGCAAGACTGGGAAGCTTTTGTATCAGGACACTGACCTGATGAACAAGTGCCCAAAGGCGCGGCGGGATCTGAATTTTGCCTATATTCCTTCCGACCGGTTAAAGCAGGCGATTTTGTCCGGGTTTTCTCTGCAGGAAAACTACTTCCTTGGCAACCAATACGACGATCAGTATGTACGGCGGGGACTCATCCGGAAACAGCACCTCAAAGCGTGTACGGAACGCATGATGAAGGAGTTTGACGTACGCGCGGTGGACGCACAGCAAAGCATCGGTTCGCTTTCGGGCGGTAACCAGCAGAAGTTTGTGCTTGCGCGTGAGGTGGGAAAAGCGCCTCCGTTTGTCCTTGCCTGCCAGCCGGTGCGCGGGCTTGACATTGGCGCGATCAAGTATATTCATAGTGTGCTCTTGCGTCTTCGCAGCGAAGGTGCAGCCATCCTTCTGATTTCCGCGGAGCTTTCGGATATTTTCCAGTTGAGCGATACCATCGGCGTGCTCTATAAAGGCGAACTGATGGATGTAAGGAAAGCGGAGGAATACGATACGGAAACCATCAGCCTGCTGATGGCCGGAAGGAAGGAGGGTAAGGCCCATGCCTGAAAGGAATAAAGGCCGGCTGCACCCGGTTGTTACTCAGTTGATCTATTCGGTTGCGGCAATCCTTCTTTCTCTTGTCGCGGCTACCATCGTTATGCTTGTTGCGGGGTATGATCCCATTAAGGCGTTTTCCGCCATGCTCAACGGCGCGTTTGGTTCGGCAAACGCCATTGCGAACACATTGAGTAAAAGTATCCCGCTGATGTTTACGGGCTTTGCCTTTGCGGTTGCAAATAAAGCGGGGATCTTCAACATAGGCGGGGAAGGGCAGCTATACCTTGGCGCGCTGGCCAGTGCAGCCGTGGCGCTCGCGCTAAACGGCCTTCCCCGCATCCTTGTGCTCTCTGCCGCAATCGTTGCCGGCATGGTAGCGGGCGGGCTTGTTGGCTCCGTCATCGGGTTTATCAAAGCCAAGCTTAAGATCAACGAAGTCATCGTTGCCATCATGCTCAACTATATCGTCTCGCTGTTTACTTCCTATGTTGTAAACAACCCCATGAAGGCGGAAGGGAGTATGACAGCGCAGACGGAGGCGATTGCGGACGTCTATCTGTTCTCGAAAATCATCCCCAGGTCCCAGCTGACGACGGCGCTTTATATCGGTTTAGGGGTGGCTGTGCTTCTTTACTTCCTGTTCCATTCCACCCGCGTCGGGTTCAATATCCGTGCAATCGGGGAAAACCCGCATGCCGCAAGGCCTTCGGGTATCAATATTCCGCTTACGACCATCGGCGTCATGGCGGCAAGCGGCGCGCTTGCCGGTATGGCCGGCGTGACGGAGGTATTGGGCAAGTATGGCCGCTTTATCGACGGCTTCTCGCCGGGATTCGGGTTTACCGGGATCGCGGTGGCTGTATTGGGGCAAAACAATCCTTTTGGCATTATCCTGACCTCCATCCTGTTTGGCGCGTTGGAAGCGGGTTCCATGAAGATGAGTTATGTGGCGAGCGTTTCCACCAATATGGTCATGGTCATACAGGGGCTTGTCATCCTGTTTGTGGCTACGCCCGAGATCGTCAGGCAGATCGTATCCCGCAAAGGAGAGAAAGCGCATGGATAACTTAGGGAACCTTTTTACATTCAACATTGTGCTGACCACGCTGCGCTTTGCCATCCCCCTTGCGCTTGCGGCTGTGGGGGCGACCATTTGCGAACGCAGCGGTATTATCAACCTTGGCGTGGAGGGCATGATGCTGATCGGCGCATTTGGCGCGGTGCTAGGCACGCATATTTCCGGCAGCCCGTGGTTTGGCGTGCTTTTCTCCACATTCTGCGGCGGCCTGATGGGGCTTTTACACGCGGTATTGAGCATCCGTTTCAAAACCAATCAGACGGTCAGCGGTGTGGGCATCAACATCCTGGCGCAGGGGCTTACGGTGGTGCTTGCCCGTGTGGTTTGGCAGACGGACGGCATCAGCGGTACGGTAAAGCAGCTTCCAAACATGAGCATTCCGCTTTTGAAGGAAATTCCCGTCCTGGGCGAGTTGTTTCATGAACAGTCTCCGTTTTTGTTCCTGATGCTGCTCATTGTGTTTGCTGCTTGGTTCGTGCTCTACAAAACCAAGTCGGGGCTCAGGCTCAGGGCGATCGGTGATCATCCCCAGGCGGCCGCCACCGTGGGCATCGATGTCAGGAAATACCGGTATGTCGCTGTTGTCGTTTGCGGCATGCTCTGCGGTATGGCTGGCGCTTACCTTTCCATCGTGCAGAATAACGTATTCGTCAACAACATGGTTGCCGGGCGCGGATTTATGGCGCTTGCGGCCAATATTTTCGGGGGATGGAACCCGCTTGGCTCGTTCCTTGCAAGCCTCTTGTTTGCGCTTGCCCAAGCGATCCGCATCAACCTAAGCCTGCCCATACCCGATCAGTTTGTACAGATGGTGCCTTATGCGCTTACGTTGCTTGTTCTCGTTGGCGTGGGCCGCAAAACGAAAGCGCCCGAAGCCTCGGGCGAGTTGATTGATTAAACGGGAGGGCGTTTATGTCGGAAAACAACAGGACTTATACCATTACGAACTGTACGCTGCTCACGGTGGACGGGCAGGACAGTTTCTACGAAAATGGCAGCATGGTCGTCAAAGACAGCCGGATAGCAAAGCTTGGGGCGGCACAGGATATCACGCCGGAAGGCACAGTTGTTGATATGCAGAGGAAGCTTGTGATGCCGGGGCTTATCAACACCCATACGCACTCACATTCCTCCCTGTTTAAAAACCAGGCGGATGATCTTCGGCTGATGGACTGGCTCAACCTTGCCATGTGGCCGATGGAAGCGCACCTGAATGCCGAGCGCGCGTGCGCCGCAACGGCGCTCTCCTGCCTGGAGTATATCTCATCTGGCATTACGACCTATGCAGACCAGTTTTATTTTGCGGACGCCATTGCAGACGTCGCAAGCGGCAGCGGTATTCGCGCGGTATTGGGTGCCACGGTATTTACAAACCCATGTGCGCAGACAGATAACACATTCCGTGCAGCGGTGGACTTTGTGGAAAAATGGCATGGCCGCGAAGAGGAAACGCGCGTATATCCTTGCATGGGTCCGCACGCGCCCTACAGCGTAAGCGGGGAGCTGTTTCAAAAAGTTACTGCAGTCTGCGAAAAGTACGGGGTACTCCTCCACACGCACATTTCCGAAACGCTGGAAGAGAACGAGCAGATACAAAAAAAGACGGGCCTTACGCCGACTCAATGGCTTGAACAGCTGGGCGTACTCAACCAGCGCGTGCTGGCAGCGCACAGCATCCACTTGAGCGAGCGGGATATGGATCTGTACGCTAAGTACAACGTCCACGTCAGCTACAATCCCGTGAGCAATCTCAAGCTCGTTTCAGGCGTTATGCCCTACAAAGCGCTTGTTGACCGGGGCATCCAGGTTTCCATCGGCACGGATGGCGCACAGAGCAACAACAGCATGGATCTCTTGCGGGACCTTCGTACCGGTGCGTTGCTGCAAAAGCAGATAAACACAGACCCCACGATGTTCGGAGCCAGGGAAATGGTACGCCTGGCCACCATTGAAGGCGCAAAAGCGCTGTATATGGAGGATAAGATCGGAAGCCTGGAGGTCAATAAGCGCGCGGACTTTATTGCGCTGGATCAGAGCAGCCCAAGGCTCTGCCCATTGCACAGGGGAAGTATAAAAAACCTCTACGCGACCATCGCGTATTCCGCCTATGGCGCTGATGTTTCGGATATGGCCGTGGACGGGCGGTGGGTGATGCGCAACAGAGACATTTTGACGATGGATTGTGACGCCGTGCGGCGTAATGCGCAGCAGGCTTCAGAATATTTGGTCAGCCACAGCAGGCTGTAAGAGAAAAGGAGATAGGAACCATGGAGAGCATACTCAATAAAAACGAAGTAACCAAGGGCCAAAAGCAATACCATATCGCGGTTTCGCCGGGGGATATCGGCGACTATGTACTTTTGCCGGGTGATCCTGCCCGCAGCGATATCGTGGCCTCCTACCTCGACGACGCGAAATTTGTAGCGAACAACCGAGAGCACAGGACATTTACCGGCTTTTATAAAGGCGTGAAGATCAGTGTGACGTCTACCGGTATGGGTTGCCCGTCTGCGGCGATTGCAGCGGAAGAACTTATCAACATTGGTGCAAAGACGCTTATCCGCATCGGAAGTTCAGCTGCCTTGGATCCGCGCATTCGCATCGGGGACTTGATGATCAGCACCGCGGCTATGAAGAACGAGGGTACGTCCCGTTTCTATGTACCCGAATCGTTCCCTGCGGTTCCGGATTATGAGTTCACCTGGCATCTGATCCAAACCGCGAAGGAAATGTCCAAAAATACCGGATACGACGTATATGTTGGCATCAATTCCAGCGATGACGCGTTCTATGGGGAAACCCCCGAGTTTCTGGACCGTCTGCGCAAATATAATATCATGAATATTGAGATGGAGGCTTCCGCACTCTACACCATCGGCCATTTGCGCGGCGTGCGTACCGCCTGCATCTGCGGCACGTCCGGCAACCTCACCAATGCGGAAGTTGTCTACACGACACATAACGATCGCCTGCACGATGCATGGGAACGTGAAATTCAGATTGTACTTGAAACAATCTATCGATTTGAGCAACTGCAGAATGGATAACGAACTTCAGCAACAGACTTGCAATTTTACCCAAAACAGCATACGATTGAGAAAACCCCCAATGCAAAGAGGGTCTATGATGCAAGCAAACAATGATAAGAATACTCCCACTACGGATTTGCGTCAGCTCGCGCAGGAAAAATCGCTTACATTTGTTCGCGTATACGAGCAACTGTTAAAGCTGTTGCTGGACGGGACGTTCCCGGGGGACACCTGGCTGCCTTCGGAGCCCAAGCTTGCCGCTATGCTCGGCATAAGTCGCATGACATTGCGGCAGGCGCTTGAGTTGCTGCGCGAAGATGGATTGATCCGCAAGCACCAGGGCAAGGGCAATTATGTGATTCGCCAGGGTATAAGGACGCATAAGAATCTGGATGTGATGGGGCATCCCGTGTATCAGTGCTGCGATCTTGAGATAGACGATGTAGAGATGGAGTTCCGCATTGAAGTGCCCAATGAGCAGAACATTGAGCTGTTCCAACGGGAATCCGCCGTCATGATCGCAGTGGACCGCTGGTTCAGGAGCAGGGGGAACATTGTGGCGTACTCTCTGGCTCTGATTCCCGTGGAAGCGCTGCCCAGGCTTGAAATCAAGCTCAACCAGGTCAATACGCTGCTGCAAACGCTCGAAACCGGCATATACCAACAGGCGGAGCGCACAAGGCTTTTGGTTTCATCCACGTCGGTCGGAAACTTCATTTCCGGAAAATACGTCATGTCCCCCAACAAGGAGGTCATGCTGATCCGGGAGGATATTTACGTAGATGGCGATCCCGCGCCCGTCGTGTGCAACAAGCACTATGTTCAAAAGGAATGCTGCCATATCGAGATCAACAGGAAAAGGGTAGATTAAGGGAAAACAAGGGGCTGTCAAAGTAGGCGACCTCAAAAATGACACAAGACGAGCCGTGACAATAGAGTCAAGGCTCGTTTTTGTGAATACTGATATGAGATTGAGAAAATACAGTTATGTTATATTAGTTTGGTTGTTATTTAGCTCAGCAGCAGATGCTCCGTCAGTACTTGAAAGGTATAGTATTAGCATGATCCGTAACCATCTATTTGAAATCTGTGTGCCGATATGGCCGATGCGGCACCACTGCATTATCCAATAGTAAATCTCTTGTGCTGCCCACGCCTAAGAATACACGAAGTTCGTTTTAGCTGGATAAACATAATGCGAAGTTCGGATCACTATATGGATTTTGCCTAATAGTAGGGGAGGGGATAAACATAATGCGAAGTTCACGTTGTAGTCGCTGAAAGACATAAATGCGAAGTCTGGTTAGACACTTGAGTTATGGATAATCGGAGGCTCGAGACCTTGTCTGTGTAATTAAAAATGAGAGTAAGGAAAAAAACCTTAGTACAGATGGTCTAGAACTTCGAAGGTTTGGGCTTTACCTTCGTCACTTTCAAAAGACTTTTGATCTATATAGACCTTGTATAGTATCAATTATGCTCCCGGGGTCTGAGTTTCTTTTTCCCTTCTTGCCCTGACCTTCTCTCCTAACTTCCTTCCTTGCATATCAAAGAACCTGCCGATGAATTTTCGGATAAATGAAATCCTGATAGGATAATAATAGTCCGATTCCATCCAACCTTTTTCCTGGTAATACTCACTATCTTTCGCCATAAAAGGAATATATGTGATAAAGTAACGCGTCATTCGAAAAATAATAAAATCCTTTAATGAAGGCATTTTCAACTTTTTGGCGTTCATTACGGCGCAAAAGTTCTTTACTGCTTTTTCTGTTTTTTCCCTATTCTTTTGAAGTAATCCGGCTGATCTAAAACCCGGAGGCGTATTAAGTGCCAAGCCTGGAGCCGCAGTAAATCCCCAAACGTGAGCAATCTTATACAGGTAGGCATGTGCGTCCTTATATCCGTTGATGGCCTGTACTGTAATGCCTATAAAAGCTTTATCAAAAAAGCACGGACGATGAAACACATATGCAATTCTATCTATAAACATTTTCAGTTGTCCAGAAATATTCAGTGAATAAACCGGCGTGGCAAAAACAACACCGTTCGCCGACAGGAGCTTTTCCATAATCCCGGCTACATCATCCTTAATGGGGCAATACTTTTCGCCCTTGGTGACACAAGTAAGGCATCCTCTGCACGGTTTTATGTCGAAATCTTTAAGTTGGATATATTCAAAATCGCACACACATATTTCCTTTAGCTTTTCCTCGAAAAGTCGGACTGAGTCGTATGTATCACCTGCTCTGGGACTTCCGATAACGGCGACGACTTTTTTCAAGCTTATCAATCCTTTCTTGAACATTGCTTCGTTTTACTATATACATAATTTTACTTATTATGGAAAACTCAGTCAAGATACTTTTAATCCTGCCGCCAAGGCCCGCTAGCTTCAGGCTGCATCTTTTTTACGCACTCAAGGCATGTGAGAGCGTTGTGTTGATGTCAAATGTAACAAACAAGTAGGGGCGTAAAAGAACCCAAATACGGGGTTTCTGGGACTCTGTCCCTTGAGGCGGGCGTCCTGGCAGGCGGTCAGGATGCCGGAGAGCCCCGCTTTCTGTTTGCGGTGCATCATGAGGAACACATCCACCGGCTGCGGAAGTTGTTCTGCAGAGTAGGGTCGAGTTGCAGAAACGACGTACGCCCCAAAGAGGCTCCCAACGTATATGGCAACATGTCCAAAGGGTCTTCAGGCATTATTGAAAATCGAGGCTAAGTGGTCAGAAGGATAACGGCCAATTTTGCGCCAGGTTGAGTGGAAAAAGCGTATGGCTGATATGAGTACATTTCTAAGGAAGCAATCCACAGACCTTACCGAATACGATGAGCAACTTGTCCGACGGCTGTCTTAGGGGAGCACTCGCTCACTCGGAACGACACAGGGAGGAGCTACTAAACATCAAAACGATATTCATAGCTTTAGATACGATGCGCGAGGTGGATCAGCTTCGAGTATTTACACTAGGTCAGAACGGTACACAAAAAAACCGTGACGCAGTTGGTGAGCTTCTTATTAACGCAGGTAACAATTGTGGGACTGAAATCTGGAAATCTATGCTATTGTTCGGTTCGACCGATGCAGAAGGGTTTTCACGCGAAGGGGTCCTCTTGAATACCGCTGTTTGGCGGAGCTTTTAAACAGCTTGGTTGACCGCTAGTGTTAAACATAATGCAATCTTAAACTACTCGACCCGCCTCCTTTCCGCAAATACGAGCAACAAAAAAGAGCCTCTTTCTAAGCCCGTCAAGTATGACTTCTCCGCACCTATACTTATCTCTTGCCTGTTAGTATATAATCTACGTACCCCTTCGATGTCGTGAAAGAAGCAACACTAGATCGTTGAATCCTCGGCGATGTGCTTCCGACTGAACCCTGGGCACGTCGAACATATTAACAGCGCCGCTGTTCCGAATAACGATTATCTGGTCTGCAAGCTTATCGCTGATGAATGGTTTGCCCGCCATCTTTTACACCTTTTACCTTTGTGCATCCATGCTGCTGAGTATCGCGCCGCCTATTAGAGAATGGCAGTATCAAAACTCGCTTCCTTATAACCTTCCCGAATTACGTCGTAATAATTCTGCCACGGCCCACCCAACAGGTGGCCCTCTTTATGATGTACACCATGGCTTCCACCGGCTTGTCATCCAAATGTACCGTGACCGTTCCTTGCGGTAATATCTTCGGCCAACCCTCGTACCGGTCAAGCGCCACCTCCTAAAAGTGCAATAAAAAAGGCACCCCGCATGATCATGCTTTAAACATAATGGGAAGTCTAGATAACGCCCTCACGAGGGTGCAGTCCCCAAACTCATAGCGAAATCTGTTGATGCTAAGTGCTCCATCTCCAATCAACCTCTTGTGGACATGAACTGGAGGTATAAAAGAGACATGTAGGGCCGATATTCTATTTGAGGTGATAGCAATGACGAAGAAAGGCTCTGGACTTATCAATCTGTTAGCGAATGACCGCGAAGCCATGGACTATTTCAAGACTCTTCCGGATGGTATAAAAGTCCAAATCAGCAAACAGTCTGAGAAAATAGTAACAATAGGCAAGTTGCGTGAAGAAGCAAATAGCTTTCTAAAGAAATAGTATAACGTTTCAAGAAGTTTAAAAAACAAAAAAGAGTGCTTAAGGAGGACGCATTATGAAAGCAAGTTTGGATCAAAGTGGCTGCATTTCCTGTGGGCTTTGCCCAGAAACTTGCCCGGAAGTATTCCGGATGGGAGATGATGGAGTGGCTGAGGTATATCGGGAGACTGTACCTGAAGGGGCGGAAGAGAAAGCCATAGAAGCCCAGGAAGGATGCCCCGTTTCTGTGATCACGGTGCAATAAAGTCGTAGTTGTCCGCCTCTTGAACGATACGACATAAACAGAACAATCATCCAAGTCCGCTACACCTCAGGATGAGAAATAACTAGTAGGCAATCTGGGCCATTCGTTCAGATTGCCTACCCACGTCATGGCTTTTGGTAGAGTAGTTGGGATAACCGCACGGATTAATCCTTTGACAATACTCTCGTTCTCGTCCCGGCAAGACAGGAACATGACAGGGACGTTTGTTTTCTTACGCATATCGGCAATGGAGTCCCAGGCCATCCGTCTGGCATCATGAAATCCAGAAGAACGAGATCGGGGGATTGTTCTTTGATATGGAAGCGTGCCAGTTCCAACGTCTGCGCACGGAACACCTCGTAGTCCTGCACAATGATATCGTTTACCCTGCCACTGCAGCAATAAAGCAACACATATTATTGACCTGTGTTTAAAAAAACATCTGATGGAAAAGTCAAACTACTCAACAAGTTGGAATTTTACGGATAATCGGAAAGTCAGTTCACTTACGATGATAAACATAATGCGAAGTTTGGATAACCACTAGGGTTATGGATAATTGGAAGTTCGCGTACTTATCCGTGCAAAGATGGAACGGAGTTGGTTGGGCAAAATAAATAATAAGTCAAGGAACCCGCATGGATGTTATAGTTATTACAGGCTTTTATTTTGATAGATTTTGTTTATAGTACATTATTGCAAAAAGGACGAGGGCGCAACGCCCAGTCCAAGTATCAATATCCGTTTTTTCATAAAACCGTTACCTCTAAAAGATCAAGCAAGGAAAATCCCCGTGTTTTTAAACGCACCGCCATTATAGCACTTTTCATAAACCTTTGATGAACAATTCATGAAATGCCGCTAGAACGCACTTGACCCAATCTATCCAAACAGGTACGAACATTGAACCCAAACGCAATGAGCTCACCATGCACCAGTATGATTTCGATGTCGCCACGTGTATCAACTTCCTACGCAAATATGGCCTGATGAAAGATTGCCGCATAAATGTGGAAGCCAACCACCTCACCCTTGTGGGGCACACCTTCCACCACGAACTTCGTATGGCGGGCGCAAACGGCGTGTTCGGTTCCATCGACGCCAACAGGGCGATTTTTTGTTGGGCTGGGACACGAACCAGTTCCCCACCAAGCATGCAACGAAACCTCATAGAGAAGACGATATTCAGAAAGCCGCTACATGAAGGGCGCTTTTTCATCGTAATAGGTCGTCGTCACAAAATCCAGCACATACTTTGTGGTTGAACCATTCAATTGATTATCCTGCCGGCCTGTGCTCATGCTGCTGGCCTGACGGGAATATACAGGCGGTGGCAGCGCTGGATTCGGCCGCCTTTCATATGGACGCCAAGCGTGATGCCCCAT